>CACHJY010000014.1 GCA_902580265.1 uncultured Alphaproteobacteria bacterium | reverse complement strand
AAGAAATTGAGCAAGTAAAACTCAACACCGAAGCATTCATCGATGAAAAGTTAGCTAACAATATTCTGGTGTGGGGTGCTAGAGGTATGGGCAAATCAACACTTATAAAGTCCGTTGTTAAAGATGTGAGCTCCAAAAGCAATAGTTTAAGAATTATTGAAGTATCTAGAGATGATTTAGGGTGTATCGATAAGTTGTTAAAGTTAATAAAAAACATAAATAAAAAATTCATTATTTTTGGTGATGATATTTCATTTGATGACAATGAAACGAGCTATAAATCACTAAAATCTTTACTAGATGGCGGATTGATTGGTGGCGTGGAGAATGTATTGGTATATGCTACATCTAACAGGAGGCATTTATTAAGTAGAAAAACAAAAAATGGTGATAATTTCATGAGATGGGAAGAGGAGCTAGATGAGAAGCTCTCTATTTCAGACAGATTTGGTATTTCAATAGGCTTTTATGAATGTGATCAGAACTTGTACCTGGAAATAGTAAAATCTTATGCGAAATCGTTTGAGATAGATATCCCGCTTAAAGATTTATATAAACAAGCTATTGAATGGCAAGTACAAAGAGGTAGTAGGTCAGGTCGAGTTGCAAAGCAATTTATCATATCGCTATTAAGTAAGTACGCTTAACACTAGTTATTTTCAAAGTAATTTTCAGGATCTACGCTTTTAGTTCCCTTTCTAAGTTCAAAATGAAGTATGGCCCAATCTTTGCCGTCTTTCGTCTTTCCTGTAATTGACCCGATTTTTTGGCCCTTGCTGACAAACTCATTTTTTTTCACAAACACCTTCTCGACTCTTCCGTATATGCTGATTAAATTATTCTCATGCCTTATCAAGACAATTTTTCCAAAATTTTCAGTATTGTCTGTGATTAAAGCAACATTGCCCGAAGCAACAGCAAAAACTGGAGATCCTGGGAGAACTTGAAAATCAATTCCTTGATTTTTTTGTTTCTTACCATTGGGATTATATTTGCTTATTATTTTTCCTTTTATCGGCATAATAAAGGTATTTTTTGAACTACTATTGTTCTTTTTCTCTGATAAGCTTTCCGAATTCCTTTTTTGATTATCTATTAACTGCGTGCCAGCATTCTTTAATTTTTCTTTTGAGGGATTTTTGTTTTTTTGCCCAATTGGAACGATGATGTTTTGTCCCACATAAATCGTGAATTCTGCATCTAATTTATTTAATTTAGCTAAAGACGTTACTGAAACGTTATATAAACGAGCTATTGAATAAATCGTTTCTCCTGTTTCGACTTTGTGCTTAGCAAAATCTTTTGTTTCAACAAAGACTTGTTTTTTTTCCTTCACTCTTTCTAATACGTTTTTTGTATTTTTTTGAGACCAAACACTTGTATTTTTCTTTCTTATTGGCTCAATATTTTTGTTTAATGCTAATAATTCCCCTTTTCTTGGTCTATATGACTCTACTAACCCATTAAACAAAGAAAACTTTTTTGGATCCAGGTCTAATCTCTTAGCAATCTCTAAAACCGTTTCATTGCCATTTGCTACTACAACTTGATATTTATCATAAGAAATAATACCTCTAACATCCGGGCTTGTCCTTTCATAAAAAGACATACTTTCGGTTTCCAAACTAGTCTTCTCTTTATACTCTAAGGTTTGGCAGCTAACCAAAATTGGTAAAGCAAAAAGTATAGTTATTACGAGCTTCTTTTTCATAAAACTTGAGTCCAGATTTTAAATTTTTACTAACCCTTCTTTCATTTGTACGAACCTTACACTCATTAACTCTTCAATGTCCAAGCCTTTTTCAGTTTTAACAATTTTCAAAAGTGATTGTTTCTGGTTTGGTAAGCCAACAGGAACAATCATAATACCCCCAACTTTTAATTGACTTAAAACCAAACGAGGAACTTCTTCAACAGCAGCAGTTAAGATAATTCTATCGAAGGGTGCTTGGTGTGAATAGCCGAAGAAACCATCCTGCAAGAGTATTATCACATTTGATATGTTAAGGTTTTCAAGTCGTTTCTTAGCAAGTTCTACCAGTTTTTTATATCTTTCAATTGAGTAGACCCTCGATGATAGTTTTGCAAGGATTGCTGTTTGGTAACCGGAACCAGTACCTATTTCTAAAACTTTGCTTCGTTTTGGGATTTCTAATTGATGGGTCATAAAAGCTACTAGCGAAGGTTGGCTGATAGTCTGGCCGCAGTCAATAGGAAGTGCAATATCTTCCAAGCAACGATTTAAAAAACTATTTGAAACAAATAGCCCCCTATCTATAGTCTCAACGCAATCCAAAATTGCTGGATTAGAAACCCCCATTTGTCTCAACTTTAGCATAAGAAGGGCCTTTGACTCATTCATGTCAAAATTGTACTTTCTTTAGCAAGTTAAAATTTTTTTCTTTTAAAATGTGAATAGAGATAGGGGACACTGTTATATATCCATTTAAACATTCTGTGTAATCATCTTCAAATGTTGAAGATGAGTTTGTAGCTATGGAGTCGATATGAGCCGTATACAAATTTTGAGATTTGAGGTTTAGGTTAATAGCAAAATTTGAGTGACACCTCTGCCCAACCGGCGCTATCTTTATACAGTCAGGATATTGTCTTTTTGGAACCACAGGAAAGTTCACGTTGAACGCTATTTTTTCACGTTTAATTAAAAAGGTTTTGTAAATTGATAAACATAATTTTGACCCATAACTTTCAGCAAAAAGATAGGGGTTTAGTTCTTTTTCTGTGCTGTCGTAAGCTTGGCTTAAAGCTATTGATAGAATTCCTCTGTCGGCGCCTTCAATAGCGGCACCAACTGTTCCGGAATAAAAAACGTCCTCGGAAAGGTTGTATCCCCAATTTATCCCTGATAAAATAATGTCAGGTTTTTCCCTCTTAAAAAGATGGTCTAGAGCAAATATTATGCAATCAGTAGGTGTTCCATCAACAGAATATTCGTTACTATTTTTCTTCTTTATGTCAAAAGGTGTTTTATATGATATTGATCTACTCTTTGCTGATTGATTTGCCGAGGGAGCAACAACAAAAATGTTTTCTTCTGTTGACATTGCAAGCGCTATTTTTTTCAAAGACTTAATTCCAGCAGCACAAAAGCCATCATCGTTAGTAATTAAGATCCGCATGTTAGTTAAGGTTTCCCTTATTATCAATTTTTTTATGATTGAACATATATGGCCTCAATACCTCTGGGATTACCACAGACCCATCCTCTAGTTGGTTATTTTCAATAACTGCTATCAAGCAACGCCCAACAGCTAGTCCCGACCCATTTAGAGTGGATATAAATTGAGGTTTGGATTCTCGATTGTTTTTATATCTTATATTTATTCTCCTAGATTGGAAGTCTCCACATATTGAACAACTTGAGATTTCACGGTACCTATCTTGGCCTGGAAGCCATACCTCTAGGTCGTATGTCTTTTTTGCTCCAAACCCAATATCTCCAGAGCATAAAAGTATTTTTCTATAGGGTATTAATAGATTCTTTAAAATTTGCTCAGCACAATTTGTCATTCTTTCAAGTTCAATATTTTCAAACTCTGGTTTGCAGTATGTAACCATTTCTACCTTTTCGAATTGATGTTGCCTAATCATCCCTGTTGTATCTTTTCCTGCGCTACCTGCCTCTGAACGGAAGCACTGTGTCGCAGCAGTCATTCTCAAAGGTAATTCCTCAATTGTATAAATCTTATTTTTTCCAATATTTGTTAAAGGAACCTCCGCAGTGGGAACAAGCCAAAGTCCCTCATTTGTCTGATAACTATCTTGTCTGAACTTAGGTAATTGACCGGTTCCAACCATTGACTGTTCATTAACTAGAACAGGCGCCCAAAACTCTGTTAGCCCATTCTCTAGTATATTTGTATTAAGCATATATTGTGTCAACGCCCTATGTAATAAGGCTACCGAATTAGAAAGAAATACAAATCGAGAACCAGTAACTTTAGCAGCAGCTTCGAAATTTATATCCTTTTTTGTAGACGCAACTTCAAAATGTTCCTTAGGTTGAAAAGCAAAAGATTTTATCTTTCCCCATTTGTAAACCTCGACGTTATCTGCTTCACTTTTTCCATTGGGTACGTCATCGCTAAGTAAATTAGGGATAGTTAAAAGTAAAGCCTCTAAATCTTTATCGATATCTCTTAATGTAGCTTCTAAGTGAGCTATCTCATTCTTAATTTTTTTTATATTCTCACGGTTTTTATTTACTGTGGTATCTTCCTGACTGGCAGAACTACCAAAACTTTTTGACAATATTTTTCTTTCAGCCAGCAGGTATTCTAACTTCTCTATATTTTGTCTTCTTTTTGAATCTAATTCAATAATTTTTGAGCTTTGGGAACGTTCACCTCTTTTTTCTAAACTTTTATCAAAAATCTCAGGACTTTTCCTAATAAGTTTTATGTCATGCATTTCTTTTAACTCGATTGTCTTATTGGTTTAATTTCTATATTGGGGTTAGAAATGTTACTAATATAGCTTTTCACAGAATTGTTTTATCCTCTTGCATCCAATTCGTAAATCTTTTTCAGTTAAGGCGTAACTTATTCTTATACTATCTTTGTATCCAAAGCTAGAACCTGGTACTACTGCAACATGCTCTGTGGATAGCAATTGCAGGCAAAAGTTAGTATCATCTAATATTACATCTTTACCTTTTAATCGCTTGCCCAGAAATCGTTTTATTGAAGGAAATGTATAGAACGCACCTTGGCTAAAGCTAAAGTCAAAACCCTCAAAATTCGATAAGGCTGAAGTGACAATTTCTCTCCTTTTGATTAATGTTGTTTTGATGTCTTCAAAGTAATTATTATCCAGTTGTAATGCCTTAATTGCTGCACTTTGAGCGATTGTGTTAGCAGCAGATGTTGATTGAGATTGTATTTTTTTCATTGCTTCTATAAGTGGTTTAGGGCCAGCTCCGTACCCAAGCCTCCATCCAGTCATGCAATAACCTTTTGAAAATCCATTGACCACAAGTGATCTTTTTTTAAATTTTTTCTCAAGATTAATAATGTTTATATTCTTCTTAAAAGAAAAATTCAGTTTTTCGTAGATATCGTCTGAAAGAATCCAAATATTTGGATATTTACTCAATACTCCAATTATATTTTTTAAGGTTTCAATAGAGTATACGACACCTGTTGGATTATTCGGTGAGTTTAAAATTAGCCACTTAGTTCTTTCCGTAATAAGTTTTTCTAACTTTTCTATATTTACTGAAAAGCCCTCTTTTCTATTTGAACGTAGTATTTTTGGTCTTCCGCCACATAATTTTATTATCTCTGGATATGATACCCAATAAGGAGAGATAATAATAACCTCGTCACCTCGATTTATCGTGCTTTGTAGGGCGTTATAAATAACTTGTTTCCCTCCATTAGAAACAATTATTTCATTAGACTTATACTTAACATTCAGATCATTTTCGAGTTTTTTGCTAATAAGCTCTCTTAGCTCATTTAGGCCTGCCACCTGTGTATAAAAAGTTTGCCCTTTATTTATTACTCTACATGCTTCTGTCCTGATTGCCGAGGCGGGTTTAAAAGAAAGTTCACCTGCTGCCATGTTAATTACTTTTCGCCCTTTTTCTTTTAGAGACAATGCCAAGTCAGCAATTTCAGCTGTTTTTGACATACTGATTTTTTCAATATTTTTCGAAAAACGCATGTATGTTAATTAAACTAAAATCTTTAATTGTAATAGGTAAAAAATAATTTATTTTCAGGATATGAGTATAAATGTTGTTAGAAAAAGGTTGTTAATAAGAAGCTGGAGGAGAGGCACCAAGGAATTGGACCTAATCTTAGGCCGGTTTTCAGATAAAAATCTTATAAAGCTTGAAATGTCTGAACTTGATTTATATGAGTTGCTTTTATCTAATGAAGACCATTTGATTTACAGTTGGCTGTTTGAAAAAGAAGAGAGCCCAAAAATCTTTAAGAGTCTGATCCTAAAGATACAAGAGGATATGCTCAGGTAACAAGTTGTACTTTCCTAATTTTTATCATTCAAATATTTTAGTTGTTTTTTTAGAAAACTTAGGAAATAATTGATATTGATGGTTAAATTCAATTTATCCACAGCTTTTTGTGTGGATTAACTGATACCAATATGCGCGCTAAAAAAGAATATATTTATTGCATGCCAAAAAGGTGAGTATGGCTGACGGAAACTTTGGATTAACGGTCAATGGATTTGACTCGTATACGCTGCTTCTTGGAGAAGAACTGAGAGGCGAACGGGCTACTTTGGGAAAATCTCTTATTCAGGTTCAAAAAGACCTTAAAATCAAAGCTGCATATATAGCAGCTATTGAAAATTGTGATCTAGATGCATTTCCAAATAAAGGCTTTGTAGCAGGGTATGTTAGATCCTATGCAAGGTATTTGAACTTGAATTCAGAAGAGGTGTACGAAAGGTTTTGCGCAGAGTCTGGGTTTTCTTCATATGATAGTTCGCGTAAATTAGATGGCTCGGATAAATATAAAAATAAAGGCTTGAAAGATTATAATATCGAGACGCACCTTGATTGGAAGCCAACATACGTCGGGTTTCAGGAGCCTGAGCATTCTATGATTAGCAAAAGTTACGTGTTTTTTGGGCCTTTTCTTTTAGCATTTTTGATACTTTTTGGTATAGGTTTTGGGGCTTGGAAAGTTCTGATTGATATTCAAAAACTAAAAATTGTTCCAGCAGATAATTTACCAATAATAATGAGTGAGATGAACTTGCACTCCTCAGAAATTATCAGTGAAAAAGTGGTAAATAGCTATAAGTTTGCAAGTAACGATTTGGATGTTAGTAAATATACATTATCTGAAAACATTAAATTAGCAGCGCCAAAAGTGTTATATAGGGATGGCCCAATAGCGGACTTACAGCTAGAAGATATTGGAGTGTTGGGTGCAAACTCTACAAAACTGGATAGATCACGACCATTTGCAATAGCATCAGATATAGCTACAAGAGATGGAACGGTTAAAAAATTTGATTTTGGTATCGTTCCTGAGTTTCATTTAAAAACGTCTGGTGAAAATATTAAGGATATTGTAGCAGATAGAGGAGTGGGTGCTTCAAAAGTGCAGAAAAATTTAAGTTCTAAAGTCAGCCAAAATTTTAAACATGTTGATAAAGATGCATTCAGCCTAAAAATGAAAAACATTGTGGTTGGAAACCAAGTTGAAACTACTCTAAATATTTTTGCAGTAAAACCATCTTGGATACGCATTAAAGATGAAGGAAAAAAAGTTGTTGTAGAAAAAATCCTCAAGGCAGGGGAGGTTCTCGAAATTAAAAACAATTGGTTTAATGGGGATTTGAGAGCTGGTAATGCTAAAGATTTGTTTTTTTCACTTAATGGTGTTACTTATGGGCCCGTTTCTGATAGAAGAAAAGTAATAAAGAACTTTAAAATCGATCCTCAAAATATCTTTAATTCACTGAAAATAAATGATCTGAAGGATGGTTATTTAAACAGCTTATTAAATAAGAAACGGTCATTATAGTGTTTTTTTATTTAAGTTTGTTACATATAAGAGGTTAAGCGTGTCACTCGACAGTATCAGACCATGGCGTCAAATTTCGAAAAGAAAATCACGAGAGATAAGTGTTGGTAAAGTAAAAATTGGTGGTGATAACCCTATATCTGTTCAGACGATGACAAACACAATAACTGCCGATAGCAACGAAACTATTAAGCAAGTAAATAGTTGTGCAGAAGCTGGAGCAGAGATTGTACGAGTATCCTGTCCAGACCCAGACAGTACTAGGGCGCTTAAAGAAATATGTAGAATGAGTCCGGTTCCAATTGTTGCTGATATACACTTTCATTATAAACGAGCTATTGAAGCTGCTGAGTCTGGAGCGGCTTGCCTGCGGATTAATCCTGGAAATATAGGTAATAACGAAAAAATAAGAGAGGTGATTAAAGCTGCTAAAGATTTTGGTTGTTCAATAAGAATAGGGATTAATGCAGGAAGTATTGAAAAAGATCTCTTAGAAAAGTATCGGGAACCCTGTCCAGAAGCTTTATTAGAAAGTGCAAAAAGAAATATAGGTATCTTAGAAGATAACGATTTTTTTGAATTTAAAATTTCTGTTAAAGCATCTGACGTGTTTTTAGCGGTTGCAGCTTATTCAGACCTCGTGAGCATCACTGATGCCCCTTTTCATATTGGAATAACAGAAGCTGGGTCACTTTTTTCTGGAACAGTCAAATCGGCAATAGGGCTTGGAAACTTATTATGGGCAGGATTAGGGGATACTGTCAGGGTTTCGTTATCTGCTGATCCAGTTGAAGAAGTTAAGGCAGGCTATGAAATCTTGAAAGCTTTGAACCTAAGGCATCGGGGTGTGCAGATTGTTTCTTGTCCCTCGTGTGCAAGACAAGGTTTTGATGTGATAAAAACTGTTGGGATCCTTGAGAAGAAGCTCGAGCACATAAAAACTCCCATTTCTCTCTCTATAATAGGTTGCGTCGTTAATGGTCCGGGAGAAGCGTTAATGACAGATATAGGTTTTACTGGAGGTGGTGCAGGAAGTGGAATGATTTACAGGATGGGTAAAACAGATCATAAATTAGATAATAATAAAATGATCGATCACATCGTTGATCTAGTTGAAAAACGAGCAAAAGAACTTTCAGAAAATTAGTAATTTTTTTATGTTTGAAGAAAAACTTAAGAAAATCATCGAGCGATTTGGATTTCTAGAAAAAGAAATGCAAGGTCATTTAGATAGAAATAAGTTAGAAGAATACTCTAAGGAATATTCAGAACTTAAAGAAATAAGAGAAATAATTTCTCAATTTTTTTCAATAGTTAAAGAAATCCATGATACGTCACTTCTTTTGAAAGATAAAGAGTTGGCTGGTTTGGCAGAAAGTGAGCTTGTGACGTTGAAATCGAAAAAAGATGTTATAGAACAGGACCTAAAACTATTGCTGATACCTAAAGATATTAATGATGAAAGATCGGTTATTATTGAGATCAGAGCTGGAACTGGGGGAGATGAAGCTTCTTTGTTTGCATTGGATTTGTATAAAATGTACCAGCGTTTTGCAGATAAAAACAATTATAAGATAGATATTATTGAGGAAGCAACTACTGATTTAGGTGGTTTAAAAGAGATTATTTTCCATTTAAGGGGCGAAAAGATCTTCTCAAAGTTGAAATTTGAGAGTGGAGTTCATAGGGTCCAAAGAGTTCCTACTACTGAAAGTAGTGGAAGAATTCATACGTCAGCTGCTACAGTTGCGGTGTTACCAGAGGCCAAAGAAATAGATATAGAGATATCAGCAAATGAAATACGCATCGATACTATGCGCTCATCCGGGGCTGGAGGGCAACACGTCAATACAACTGACTCAGCAGTTCGAATTACACACCTACCTACAGGCATAGTTGTTACGAGTTCTGAAAAGTCTCAGCATCAAAACAGAGCGAAAGCGATGGAAGTTCTCAGAACAAGGTTGTACGATTTAAATATAAAAAATCAGTCAAATGAGATTGCCTCTCAAAGAAAATCTCAAATTGGTTCCGGAGATAGATCTGAGAGGATAAGAACCTATAATTTTCCACAAGGGCGAGTGACAGATCATAGAATAAATCTTACATTATACAAATTAGAGGAAGTACTTAATGGAGATCTAGACGAGATTATAAATGGCTTAATTTCTGCTGAGAGACTAGAAGCAATGACTGCTTTTGAAACAGATGATGAACAATAAACAAAGTCTTTTTCTTAACCAAAAAAAGCTACTAAAAGAATCTGGGTGTGAGGATTATGAATCATCAATAAAATTTTTGTTTTCAAAAGCATTTAGAATTCCGTTAAATCAAAGTTATAAATATCAAACTCATGAAGGTTCGAAAGAGTATGTCGCACTCTTCTTGGAAATGGTACGTCGTAGAGCAGAAGGTGAGCCAACATCGCACATAGTCTGCTCAAAGTCTTTTTGGAAGAATGACTTCTACGTCGATAAGACTGTATTGGATCCTAGACCTGAAAGTGAATTGATATTAGATATCACTAAAAATCAGCTTTTTGATGGAATGAGAGTACTCGACTTAGGATGTGGGAGTGGCTGCATAGGATTATCATTGTACCAAGAAAACCCAAACATAAGTCTTTTTCTTTCAGATTTTTCGTCAAAAGCTTTGAGTGTTTCCAAGAAAAACGCATTAAAACTAAAAGCCAAATGTAAATTAATACATTCAGATTTTTTCACAAATATTTGTGGGAAATTTGATTTGATTGTCACTAATCTTCCATACATTGCAAAGGCTGATTTTTCTCATTTACAAAAAGAAATTATACTCTATGAGCCACATGAATCTCTTTATGGAGGTATATCTGGGTTAGATATTATAAGACTGATGTTAGGGAAGGTAAGTAGATATTTGAAAAGAAATGGGTTGTTTGTAATTGAATTTGGTAAAGGACAAGATGTTTTATTGAAACAATTATTGTTAAGACTTAATTTTAATAAATTTATTTTTCATAGAGATATAAATCATATAAATAGGCTAGTGTGTGTTAAAAAAGACACATTAAGCTAATATCAATAAAAATAATTATAATGGATGTGTACACTGTTGTTTTAATTTATAAATGGTTTATATTTAACCTACGAGATTGAACTTTTGAGTTCTTCCATAATACATCATTAGAAAATATAGTTATAAAATGAGACCGTCAGGAAAATCACGCAATAAGAATAGAAATAATAATCGGAGGCCTAACCCTGGTAATGTTATAAACCGGGTCTATGACAGTGCGGGTCCTGAAGGAAAGGTGAGAGGTACTCCTCAACAAATCATCGATAAATACCAATCGCTTGCGCATGACTCGCAGCTTTCAGGCGACAGAGTATCGGCGGAAAACTTTCAACAACATTCCGAACATTATTCGAGACTTCTTTTAGAAGCACAGAAGGAAATCGCTGAGAAATCCTCAGCACAAGAAAGTCTAGTAGAAGTAGGTAGTTCTACTAAAGAAAAAGCAGGTACCAACAATAATGATAATAAAGATTTATCTGATCTCTCTTCTGTAAATGAACAAAAAGAAAAAATTTCATTGGAACAAAATATAGATAGAGCATAACAAATACGTAAATCTTATTTGTCTATTGCTTTGGTAAGTTCAAAAAACTGTTGTAGCGTTATATTTTCTGGCCTACTGGTGTCAGGTATGTTACACTTCTCGAGAATACTAGAGATGTTGCTATAGCTTTTTTTGAGCGTGTTCTTTATCATTTTTCTTCGGCCTTGGAAGCTTTTTTTAATAATCTCTTGAAATAAGACCGTGTTGACTTCGTCATAGTTTTTTACATTCTTTTGAAACTTTACAAGAGCACTTTCGACCTTTGGCACCGGAAAAAAAGAATTTTTCGGAATATGAAACTCTAAAGAAGGGTGAGAATGGAACTGTGAAAATAGAGATAGCCGCCCGTACTCATTTGTATTTGGTGTTGCAACTATTCTCTTTGCAACCTCTAGTTGAAACATCAGCAAGAGTTTTTCCCAATTTTTTTTATCCTTTCGAGGCTCTAACAACTTTGCAAGAATTTTAGTGGAAATATTATAGGGTAGATTACCAAATATTACTGGTGGCTCTGAGAAGTAGCTATAAATGTCAGTTTGTAAAATATCTTTAGAAATCAAAATTGTTTGAACATTTTTGCTATCCAAGATTTTTCTTAGAACCTTAATATAGTCTTTATCAATTTCAATTACCAAGAGCTTTTTAGGCTTAGCATTTAAAAGGTGTTTGGTTAAATTACCTGAACCTCCCCCAATTTCTAAAATACTTTTGTCTTCTAGTTGCCCAGCAGTTGAGATTATTCTCTCTATTACTGTTTGATCAGTCAAAAAATTTTGACCAAATTTTTTTTTTGGAGCTAATTCATGCATTATGTTATAAAATTAGGTTTTGATTTAAGCTGATTAGACATCATTTGCCCTGCAAACAAAATTGCTTTGTGGAAAGAATTACAATCTGCTTTAAAATCCTTTGCAATGTTTAGAGCCGTACCGTGGCCCGGGCTTGTCCTTATAATTGGAAGACCTAGTGTAACATTTATAGTTTCAAAAAATGACAATAATTTTAGAGGAATGAGTGCTTGGTCATGATACATCGCAATAGTTGCATCGTAATTTTTATAATATTTAGCTCCAAAAAATCCATCTGCAGGGAAAGGCCCATCCACAACGCATTTTTTATTCTTCTTGAGTTGCAATATTGCAGGTAATATGTCAGATGTTTCCTCGTCACCCAGCTGACCTTCTTCACCAGCGTGTGGATTAAACCCTAAAACTGCTATATTTGGCATTACGTGAAAATATTTTTTTAGCTCTGATATTGTAAGGGAGATTTTTTTTTCAATAATAACTTTTTTTATTTTTGATGGCACCTGTTTCAAAGGCTCATGGATCGTTAAGGGAATTATTTTTAGATAGCGATTGAGCATCATCATTATCGCAGTATTTTTTCTGCATCCACAAAGATGCTCAAGATAATCTGTATGACCAGAAAACTTAAAATTTGCATAACTTCTTAGAATTGATTTATTTATTGGTCCGGTAACCATCGCACCAACTTTCTTTTTTAAACATAGTTCTGTAGCAATACGTATTGACTCAATTACTGAGTTAGCATTTTTATGATCAAGTTGACCTGGAGAGAAATCTGCATCGTAATCTAGATGAAGGATATTTAGGTGATTGTTGAAGCTTTCTGCTTCATTAATATGATTAATTTTTCTAAGTGGCACATTACACTTTTCGGCTAAATAGCTAATTTTTGTAAAATCACTTATAGCAACTAAATTGTGTGTTTCTTTAGCCTTTTTAAAGCTCTTCATTAGCACTTCTGGTCCAACTCCAGCGGGGTCTCCCATGGTCAAGATTATGGTATTTTTTATCACTTTTTAACCACGGTAGTATTTCTTCTTAACTCAAGAATCAATGTATTGCTTAATCGTTGACCTTCTTCATTTTTCTTAATATTTTCAAAACTCAATCCTCTATTATACTTATCATTTATGAAACTCTCGCAGAGAGTTACCAACCGCATTAATCCACTATTATCTGAAAACTTATAGCTTTCTCCTGGCATTAGTTTCGAAAGTATGTCTCTTATATTTTTTTCTACCTTAGATAATAAGATTGGCCCCCTGATTTTTTTTTCTTCTGAACATGCAGTACCTCTGTTTGAAGAATTATTTGAGATGGAAAAGGTCACAGATAATTTTGGCGTTTGGATAGTTTTATATGATCGGGTTCGATTAAGTTTTAGTAAAACGATTCCTCCATTAATTTCAAATGGCTTTGAAATTTTATTTTTTTTTAATCCATCCAATATGTCTCTGAATTTTTTTGGTATTCTGCTTATTTTTATTGGACCAACTTTACCTTTGTTTATTTTTGACTCCGCTGCAGAAAACTTTTCAACTGCTTTTTCAAAATCAGCACCAGCTTCCAATTCTATTGCTAACCTGTTCGCAATAAGCTTTGCCTTTTGAGGATCCCATTGCTTATATGAAATAAATATTTCAGAGAAGTCATACTCCTTCTCAATTCTCTCAGGGGTTGGGACTAATGGCATAACATCTTGTATTGCAAGATTGTTAATTTTGTACCCAAATCTATTGTCTAGAACTTTTTGCCATCTAATATTCATTTTTACGAAATCAAAAAATGTTTCTATATCAATTCCTTTTGAGCTCAATAGAGATTTTAACTCCCTATTGTTAATTTTGTTAGATTTAAGAAAATTATTAATTTGTGCTTTCAGCTCGGCATCCGAAGCCATTATTTTAATCCTGTTAGCATAAATTTCCTTTATTTTGTCATTTATAACAATTTTTTCTATTTCGGACCTGCTAAGATTTGAATTGGTCAACAAATTGCGTAACTTTCTAGACTGATCTATGTCATAATTACTTATGATCTGATCGTCTACTTGATATGCAGCCTCAAAATTAGATTTCGAGAAAGCAGAGAAAGGCACTAAAAGTAAGAAGATTATAGTGGTATAAGCTTTTCTTTTTATACGCTTTGTAAATATCTTCATTTTATAACACACTTAGACATCTTGGTATTGTAATACTTCGATCCAATGTTTCCGAAATTTACAACTAAGTCAATCCTAGAGTCTTTAGGTAAAAGATTGGTTGTTGTATTTCTCCTCGATAAAGATAAATCTATATCAATGCATTCATTCCTAAAGTTGAGCCCCAAAGAAGCGTTAATATCCTCGTTATTAACCATGTTTCTTCTCAAACCAACTTTGCCAGACCAATTTTTTGTTAAGTTAGAATTTAGATTAAATCTTAATTCTTTCAAGTCTGTGCTTGTTCCTTCTGATGGGTCTGATAGTAAGTTTGTTAAACTAGTATTGAATTGATAACGAGGTTTTATAAGCTTAAGCGATGTATCGGACCTTTTTAATGAAAAATTCTTACTGTAAACTTGTTTACTAGCTACCTTTAAATTTTTCTGGAAGCTTATGTTGCCTGATAATAAAATATCGGACTCATAACCGTTAAGGCCTGAAGATAGTAAAAAATCTTCTGAGTTTTTATTTCTGTAAACCTGACCGATACTTAAACTATATTTATAATTATTTCTGTACTCATAAAAATATTGTAAGCCAGCGTTTAGTCTAAGACCTTTCTCTTGCCTATCAAGGCCCGGTATTTTTCTCAATTTAAAAAGAGTTGTGCTATCAAACTCTGTTGTTGAGCTGTCTTCATCACTTGGATCGTTTTCAGATGAAAAATCAGTTGAATATACTAGCTGAGCCATGGGTATTAAAACTTCAGATTTATTGCTTTTACTTCTAAAAAAGGGGTATTTGAATTCCAATGCGCCCAACGGATAAACCTTTAATAAGTTACTTTTTGTGGTAATTTTATTTTCAACATAGGCTGCAGTAAGAATATTTCCTAGACCACGCACCATTAGTCCATTTTCTGTCTGCCAACTCCTACTAAGCTCTATGTCAGCTGACAATCTACTGTAGCCACTTCCTTCTCGACGTGATAGCCCGACCAAAGAGTATTTTTCACGTAGTAAAAGGCCCGATTTTTTAAATTTCTTATACTTTCTGTATCGTAAATCGGGTAATACTAAAGGTTCAACGGCATTACTATCTCGGAGAGAGGTATGATACAAAATTGATGCCTGCAAGGAGCTCTTATTTGTAAACTTCTGAAAACCAATTAGATTTAAAAATCTGTCTCTATCATCGTATCCATATTTGCCTAAAAAAGAAGTATCGCTAATTAATGTTGTATTGATGTTCAAAAAGGTCGATTGGTCTAATTTGCTTGTTCCTTTTATTTTCAAAAAACCTTTAATTGAATTATTTGTATTGGAAGGTAAGAACGCAGAGTCTAATACTATGTTACCGAGGTTAAACAATTTTCTATATTGACTCTCAATTAAAAGATTTATTTTAGATGTTTTTACCAGAGAAAAGGTGAGATCTGAGCTGTTCCCTAATGTAAAATACATAGGTTGCCTCACTCCAGTTCCAAGTAAATCAGAGCTTAGAAAGCTTGGAGCTAAGAGACCAGAAGCTCGAGTTACTCCAGGTTCTGGTGTTTGTAGATATGGTGTATACAGTATGGGAACTCCAAAAACTTCTAGCCAAGTGTTATAAAAGTGAAGCTTCTTAGTCTTATTGTCGTGTACTAGTCTCTCCGACTTTAAGACCCAAGAAGGCTGTGGGTTTGATGTACATATTTCACAAGGGGTACCGATGGCCTTTTTAAAAATAGTGCTGTCCCCTTCGATCTTCATCTCTTCCGACGCAATTTGGAATTTTTCTTCAATTAGTGCTTTTACATTTCTTGCGAGTGTCATACGTGTTTTCCTGTCAATTTCAGCAAAACTACCTAAAATCCTTGCTCCCTGATCAGTTTTTATGAAAATGTTTGAAGTAAACGCTATTCTTTCGGAGTTTCTGTTAAAGGTTAGCTGTTCAGTCTGGATAGTTACATCTGCAAAGAAAATTTTTACATTTCCTTTAGCAGATAAACTATTGCTGGCTCTATTAAAAGATAATGTATCTGCTTTAATAGAAAAATCTTGAGCCTTTAATTCTCCAAATTTTAAAAATATAATGATGATGAACACAAATTTTTTTATATTCCAAAAACTCATTTTTATCCATCTTCTATGTGTAATAGTATTCCCGAAAAAATCAAAATCGCAAATACCGATGGACCAAACGCCACAAGTGACAGAGGGACTTGTTCAGTCAATGCAAACGATTCAAAAATCTTTTGAATAGAAAACAATAAAAATCCAATAAATAGACACATAAAAACTTTAACACTTCCAGCAAGATTACTATCGGTCCCTAATAAAAAAATCGCAGTTATCAATAACATTGCAGTAAAGAATATTGGCCTTGATAATTCTGTCAGAAAGAAGAGTTTGTGCCTTGTTGCGGTGTATCCTGATGTCTCTAATCGTAAAATAAAGTCTTTTATCGAATAAATATTAATTACCCTCGGATCTGCAAAGCTATCTGTTATCTGCTCGTTGGTTAAACTTGTAGGAATATCAATCTGTTTAATGGTTATAGGGTTTGATTTGATTTCAGGTTTCCGATTGTTATCTAAAATTTTTACATCTGTCAGTTCCCAAAAGTTTTCTCTTAGAATAGCCTTTGATGCTATTATTTTCCGGTTAAGTTTCTCTTGTTCATAAAATTCAAAGAAAATTAAATCATAAAATACTGTAGCAGTTGAGTTCATTTGTGATGCTTTTATGACCATATCTATACTATCGTTTTTATCCCTTAACCATATATCATTGTCACTTACAGAGAATGAGTTTTTATTAGTAAGGTTAAACCTCTCTAATACAGTGTCTGAAGCACGCATTGAGGCTGAAACTAAAGGGCCACCAATAAAGGTTACTAGCAATCCAATTAAAATAGTAATTACTACGGGCGGCAACAAGATTCTGAAGGCTGACTTTCCAGAAGCCTTTAGAATAGGAATTTCATTTGAATTCGATAGCCAGGAAAAGGTAAGTATTGAACTCAGCATAATAATTAGAGCCATTGCTTCCAATGTTAGCATTGGTATCCTAAGAAAAATATTTAATATTGCTTTATTTGCATCAAGGCCATTAGAAGAAAAAAAATTTAGCTGATCAGATCCATCGATTAAAAGAATAAAAAAAAGTACTGTGAGCAAAGATATCCCCAAACTTTGAAGGTACCTTACGGAAATATATATCGTTGTTATCATATTATTAAAATTTAATTATTCCAAAGACATCTTAAAATAGATAATGTTGTATATAAACAATTAACTTTTATAGGTATTTAAAGGAAATACATGAGGCCGCATAAAATATCGATTAAAAGAAAAAAGAGTTTTAATCTTAATTATCAAAAAAATAAATTTGTTTTATTTGTTGGTGAAGACGGAAGATTAGACAATGGCTTGCCACTGGATAACAAGATAGCTGACATGATAAAAAAATTTGTAGATAAAAAGGTCTTTAAAAATTTATCTTTTAATAATTCCATTTCTCTTGATAACCCACTCACACTAGAACCAGATTTTATATTGATAATAAAGGTTAGAAACTTGGTGGATAATAAAGACCTTTATGAATTTGGGAAGATAATTAGCAAATTCAAGTATCGGAGTGCTCTTTCTATCATATGGAGTATTAAAAATGAGCTAAACTTAACCGCAAGAACGGTTCAGCTAAGATCTTATGCTTTCGATAAGGTAAAGTCTGCGCATAATCGAACAAAAAAGACCGATGAGACCATTTTTTTTGTAGATGAAAAGTTTAAATCCTCAAAAAGATATTTAACAAAAAATGATGAGCTAGCTGAAGGGGTTTTTTTATGCCGTGACCTTATAAATTTGCCAGCAAATATTTTGAACACTAAGAAATTTGAAAATGAACTGAAAAATTTAAAAAAAATAGGTGTTAAAGTAACAGTTTTAAATGAAAAAGAAATTAAGGCAATAGGAATGAATTTGCTTTTTGCCGTTGGGAGGGGTTCAGAGAGCCCCTCCAAAGTTCTTATTTTAGAGTGGAAAGGTGGAAAGCATGGCGAAAAGCCAACCGCGCTTATCGGTAAAGGCGTTGTGTTTGACTCAGGCGGGTTATCATTGAAGTCCTCTTCTGGAATGGTTGATATGGCTATGGATATGGCAGGTGCCGCGGTTGTCGGCGGAGTCTTTAAGTCTGTTGCCTTATCCAAGTTGAAAACAAACATAGTGGGTGTAATTGGGCTTGTTGAAAATTTGCCTGGACCCAATTCTATGAGGCCTGGTGATATCTTAAAGTCACTAAAGGGTGATATGGTGCAAGTTAATAACACGGATGCAGAAGGGCGCTTATTATTAGGAGACTTGCTTTGGTATTCGCAACTAAAGTTTAAACCAAAAAGAATTTTCGATATAGCTACCCTTACGGGAGCTATTATAATTGCACTAGGAAAAGAATATGCGGGAGTATTTTCAAATGATGATAAATTTTGTAATGAGTTTTTATCAGTTTGTGAAAAATCGAACGAAAAGGCCTGGAGATTACCTCTTGATCAAAAGTTTGGAGATAAGCTGTCCTCCAGCGTGACTGATCTTACAAATGTTGGAGGGTCTCAAGGCTCCTCAATAATTGCTGCAATGTTTTTGAGTAACTTTGTTAAAAAAGAAACACCATGGGTTCATTTGGATATTGCAGGGGTTGCCAAAAATACTGAAACCACTTTTAGTAGAACTGGAGCTACGGCATGGGGTGTAGTTTCTCTTTTTGAATATTTACAAGAATATTCATAGATGAATGTAAATAAATTAGAAAAAGCTTATTTTTATAATTCTTCGCAAAGAGATGTTGTTGCCGATATTTCTTGGTTAACTGAAAAGCTTTACAAAGAAAGGGATAGCATTTTAATTTGTTGTAAAGATCAAGAAACAGTTGAACTTATTGATGATTTTCTTTGGAGATATAAAGAGGATGGGTTTATACCTCATTCAATAAAGGAAAGAGAACAGTCCTCAATTTATCCTGTGCTGATCACTACTGATATAGATGAAGAGCATAAACATAATGTCTTGTTGGTCTTAAGCGGTGTTTTAATTGAAGAAAGAAACTGGCAAAAGTTTACTAAAGCTTATTATTTTTTTGATGATCAAGAAAATAGGGAAAAAGAAAACGCAAGGACAATGTGGAGAAAATTGTCTGCTCTAAATGTTGTTTGCAAGTATTGGGTAAATAAAACTAATAAGTGGGTCTTAAAGCACTCAAGCTAGAAATTAGTTTACTTTGAAACTTTAATGTCTTAAATGTTCGTTAAAAAAAGGAAATATGTAGATGTCTGTTGAAAAAACTCTCTCGATTATAAAACCAGATGCCGTGAAAAGAGATCTAACTGGTAAAATTATTGCGATGTTTGAAGAAAGAGGGCTTAGGGTAGTAGCGCAAAAGAAAATTTTGTTGTCTAAGGAGCAAGCTGGTTCTTTTTACGATATTCACAGAGAAAGACCTTTTTTTGATGAACTTTGCGAGTTCATGTCTTCCGGCCCAATAGTTGTCCAAGTTCTCCAAGGTAGTAACGCTATAGAACTTAATAGAAAAATAATGGGAGCAACCAATCCAGAGCAAGCAGAGGCTGGGACTATACGTAAAGAGTTTGCGTTATCTATGACAGAAAATTCAGCTCATGGTTCAGATTCTGCTGAGACTGCCAGAGACGAAATAAATTTTTTCTTTTCAGGGTTAGAAGTTCTTCAATTTTGAAAGCCTATAGCTGAGTTTATTGTTAATATTTTCTTTCCACTTTCTTTGAGAAACTCCTTTAAAACTCTTTTATACAAATGGTGCTCCTGAGGTAGCAACTCTTCTTCAAGCTGTTTCGCAGTACTATTTTCATTTATTTTTATTACTGTCTGCCCAAGAATTGGTCCTTCATCCACTTTGTTTGTAATTTGATGTACTGTGGCGCCATGGATTAAACAGCCTGCTTTCAACACCCTCTGATGAGTGTTTAAACCTCGAAAGGAAGGTAAAAGCGATGGGTGGATATTTAGAATAGGCTTAGAAAACGCTTTTATAAAATTTTCAGATAAGATTTTCATAAAGCCGGCAAGGCAGATTATGTCGATATTTTTTTCTTTAAGAACATGCAGGGTTTTTTCTTCAAAGATCAAATTGTCTTCGCTTTTTTCTATATTAAAAGCAAAAGTTTCTACAGAGTTTAATTGTGCAAAAACTAGTCCCTCAGCGTTTGTATTATTTGAGACAACCAGTTTGGGTTTACCAAGATGATCTTTCTCATTTTTCATATCATTAATAAGAGCCATCATGTTTGACCCTCTTCCTGAAATAAAAATAGCGATATTTTTTTTCCTGTTGAAACTAGTCAATATTTAAATTGCCCTCGAACTCTATTTGATTGCCATTAATTATTTCCCCAATCTTAATAACCGGCTCATTAATTTTTTTACTTTGAATTTCAAATTCCTTACTTTTATTTTTTGGGATAATAGCTATAAACCCTATCCCGCAGTTAAAAGTTTGCAAGGCTTGATTACTTGAAATTCGAGCGCTTTTTATTGCCCACTTTAAAGAGCTAGGGATGTCCCATGAATTCAATTGGATTTTTGCTGTAAGGCCTTTTTTTAACACTCTAGGTAAATTATCTAATATGCCACCACCTGTTATATGAGCAAATCCAGAACAAATATTTAATATTAATGGGTCCTGAGCAAAATCTGAGTATAACCTGGTGGGACTTATCAAAGAATTTTTTAGAGCAGCTACGTCTTGTTTAGTCTCTTGTTTTAAAAGTTTTCGGATTAGTGTAAAACCATTTGCATGCGGGCCGGATGATGGCAAGCCATAAATCAAATCCCCAGTTTCGATTCCTTTAGGTAATTGTTTTAAGCGGTCTACAATTCCCACTGCAAATCCTGCTAAATCGAAGTCGTTTTCGGAGTAAATGCCAGGCATTTCTGCTGTTTCCCCACCGATAAGAGAAACTTTTGCTTTTTTACAAGCTAAGGCAATACTTTCTATTAATTTTGAGTGCTCTGCTATTTTCAATTTCGACATAGATAAATAATCAAGAAAAAAAAGTGGCTTAGCTCCTGTGCATATTAAATCATTTATATTCATTGCGACGAGGTCTTGTCCAATTCCTGAATAATTTTTCATATCAATTGCTAGTTTTGTCTTTGTGCCAACTCCATCACACGCAGATACCAATATTGGGTTTCTGAGTTGCTCGTTTTCAATTGAGTAAAGTGCAGCAAAATCCCCTATACCGTTGATTACATTTTCATCAAATGTTGAGTTTACAATTGATGGTAAATTTTTTACGAATTGATTTGCAGTATCAATATCAACCCCTGAATCTTTATAAGTTATTGATTTTCGTTTTCTAGCCATAGATTTTCTTTCTATTACCAATTCTCCCGATTGCTTTAACCTATTAGACACTCTATATCTTGACAAGCTAAACAATCAAATTTAATGAAGAGGTATAGAAGCAAAACCTTGTGGGGGGTTAGCTCAGTTGGTTAGAGCAGAGCGCTCATAACGCTTTGGTCACAGGTTCGAGTCCTGTACCCCCTACCACGTTTTCCCCATATATATTAGTAACTTAGACTGTTTTTGAGCCATTCTGCCCACAAAAATGCCCACAAAAATTTGAGCTAGTTACAGGAAACAGCAAAGTGACTGGTTGCAATTTGTTTAAAAAATTCAGAATCTAGCGCCTATTTGACACATTTAGGTAAATGTTCATTGTAAATTAGGTTCACAATCCATACTGTTGAGATATGAACACCGAAATAGACCGCAAAATAGCCGTAATACTTGTTGCCGATGTTGTTGGCTATTCCAAGCATATGGAGAGAGATGAGAACGCTACGCTAAAGGCTTATGCAGAATGTGAGAAAATACTCAAAGCATGTCTAAAGAAATTTAAAGGATCTATCTTTAATACCGCCGGTGACTCCGCTTTAGCGGAGTTTCCAAGTGCGGTAAATGCGGTTGAATGCGGTGTTGCGTTTCAAAGTGATATTAAGAAAAGAAATGTATCGGATGAAACAGAGGTAAAGCTTGAGTTCCGTATTGGTATCAATATGGGAGATGTTGTTAAGAAAGAGGGTAATCTCTTTGGTGATGGTGTAAACATTGCGGCACGATTAGAAGCATTAGCCCAACCGAATGGTATCTCCATATCCAAAAGTGTCTATGACCTTGTTGTTCCTAAAACCAAGATGACCTTTAATGATTTGGGAGTGCAGAAGGTAAAGCAAAATGAGTTCCACGCCTTTGATATTCTTCTTGATCCGTCACAAAAGAGAACATTAAAAACAAAGTCAAAACCAATGATCCCTATCATTGGGGCGGTTGCTGCTGCTGTAGTTGTAATGGTGGGAGTGTTTTATTTTACAATTTTTCAAAATACTTCGAATGATTTGAAGCCTATAGCTTCAGCCGATAAACCGTCTATTTTGGTTATGAATTTTGATAACTTAACTAAAGATGAGGATAATGGGTTCTTAGGGAATGGAATTACAACAAGCATTCGATCAGTGTTAAATAGTACTGATAGTGTCAAAGTTCCTCCTTCGAGCACAACTAATTTTATAGCTAAAAATAATTATGATAATGTGCAAATTTACGAAAAATATGGCTTTGACTTTATCCTAAGAGGCAACGTACAGGGTTCAGGAGATAAAATCAGAATAACTGTTGAAATGACAGATTTGAGTAGAGAAAACATACTTTTTTCCGATATATATGATTTCGATGAAACAAAAGATTTATTTGATCTTCAAGACGAAATTGCTCTATCAGTCCTTCAAGCTACAAGAATTGAAACTAAATTAGCACGCCCTGAATTAGTTTCCAAAGATCCTGAGCTTTACAAGATGCACATTAAAGCAAATTCGCTTTTTACAAGAATGACACCTGCATCGAATAAGGAAGCAGAAAAGCTTTGGTTAAAAGCATTGGAAAAAGAACCTGAAAACTATAAATTCATGGTTACACTAGGATGGGTTAATTGGCAGAAAATAGTGTTGAGAATGTCTGAAAACCCTAAAGAGAATATTCAACAGGGTTTAAAGCTTGCAAAACAGAGCTTGTCCATTAGACCAGATTTTGCTTCTGCACTCTCATTAGCAGTTTCACTTGAGATGATGACAGGAAATCATGAGGAAGCCTGTAAGAAAGTTGAGAAAATTTTTAAAAATGCAGAAAGTATGTTTGATACGGCTTTGGGAGCTGCTGGTGCGCATAACTGTGGAGATCTGGAATTAGCTATATCTAACTATGAATATGTATTTAATAACGCGCCTCATTTTTCCTCCTGGGCAAGAAATTTATATAGTTATGCTCTTGTAGAAAATGGTGACTTTGATAAAGCGTTAAAATTCTTCGAAGCTGAGCTGCAGAAAGAACATGCTTTTGGAGGATTTTCACAAACTATGTATCTTCTTTCCGCATTTATAAATAAGAAAAAGGGCAATGAAAAAAAAGCAAAGGAATTGTTCGAGAAACAAAAAAGCGAAGATGGAAAAGGAAAAAGCGCTAAGAGAATAAGAGGAGAGCTAAGTATGCTAAAAAATAAAGGCTTCATAGACGAACTCATTGATGAGCTCAGTTCCCTAGGATTGACCTAATATTTAGTCTGCCGATCGACCGTTATCTACACCCGCCAAAAGGCTACCCACAAAATTTCCTGTTCTGCCCACAATCTGCCCACAAAATGAGTGTAACACTATATGAGTGTTTATGACCAAGTATGACACTATGGGTACAGTTTCGATTCCTGTACCCCCACCACGTTTTCCTATATATATCAATAACTAAGATCTATTTTTGACACCTCAATTCACAGTTTCGTTCACAAAAAAATAGGGGTGGTCAAAGGGAACAACAAAGTAACCGCTTTTTTTTATTATTTTAAGTAAGCGTTTTATGCATAATTAATGAAAAAATTTCACGCTAATACTCAAGATCATGAAGATCTTTTGTATCCCAATGGCAAAAAACTTCTTTGCCTACTGTATATTCTTTTTTTATGAAAGAGACGTCATCAACTGAAGCAATAATGGTTTGATTCCTGTTTTTCATAATAATTCTAGCTGAGTCTCCAAGGAATTCGATGTCAGCAATTTTTGTTTTAACTCCTGTTTTTATGGTTTTTGGTAGATTATCACTGACCCTTGTTTTGTCCATTCTTAGGGAACTAAAACCGGTTCCACTTTTAATTATATTATGACTACCAACAAACTCGGCAACGAATTTTGACTTTGGTTTGTTGAAAAGATTTAAAGGACTATCAATTTGCTCAATAACACCATCATTCATTACCACTGCAGTGGTGGCAAGCGCTAAAGCTTCCTCTTGGGAGTGGGTCACATGAACAAAAGTTATTTTTAACTCTCTCTGCATTAGCTTTAATTCTGTTCTCATTCGAACTCTCAATGCGGGATCTAAAGCAGATAATGGTTCATCTAAAAGTAAAACCTTGGGCCTCGTAATTAAAGCTCTTGCAAGAGCAACCCTTTGTTTTTGCCCCCCTGAAAGCTGATCAGGATATCGATTTTCAAAACCACTCATTTGGACCATTTCTAAAAACTTCATTGCCTCTTTATGTCGTTTTTGAGAGCTTTCTCCTTTTATTTTAAGTGAAAAAGATATGTTATCGATTACGCTCAGATGTGGGAAGAGAGCATAATTCTGAAACATCATAGATGTTCCGCGCTCTGCTGGGGTTAAACTGTTTAAGCGTTTTGATCCAATATAGATATCACCATCAGTGATCTCTTCGTGGCCAGCAATCATTCTTAGTAATGAAGTCTTACCACATCCTGAAGGGCCAAGGAGACAACAATATTCGCCTTCAATAACTTTAAAACTTATACCTTTGACTGCTTCAAAATCACCATAGGCTTTTCTCACGGCTATTATTTCGAGATCATTTTGGAAGTCATTAATCATAAATTCTGGATAACTTTATTTAGCTTGCATTTCAAATACAAAATAAAAATAAAAAATATATGTTAGTATATTGCTGTAATTTTGAGCAAAAATGATTTTTTGCACATTAATTAATCATAAAATGAGTTTTTTTTGAAAAAAAATTTTGTGTTTGCCTGAATTTTTGTTCTGTTGAGTTTTTTAGGGTACCGATGTTGGGAGGGGGTTAACATTCTACTATTGGAGGTAAAAATGAAAAATAACAAATTTTCAAGAAGAAAGGTTTTAAAGTTAGGTGCGGGAACGGTTGCAGCTACCGGTTTGGGGCTATATGCTCCAGCCGTGATCTCAGCGGACCCAATTACACTTAGATATCTTGGCACAGCAGTCAGTATGGGTGATGAAGTACAAAAGAAACTTTTCGAGGATACCGGGTTAAAAGTCAAATTCATAGCTGTCACCACAGATGAAGTTACTAAGCGAGTTCTTACCCAGCCAAACAGTTTTGACATTGTCGACACAGAGTATTTCAGTTTACCAAAATTAGTGCCCTCAGGGAATATACTAGGTATGGACACTAAAAGAATAAAAGAATGGGACAATGTAACCTCTATATTCACAAAAGGGATTACTCCGAAAGGAAAAAAAGTTGGGCTTCAGGGGACTGCGCCATCTAAAGTCATGTATCTCGAGGGTTCTACTGGAAAGAAGTTCGCTGACGATGTTACTCAATATGCGACCTTAATTCCTACTATCTACAATGCCGATACGCTAGGTATAAGACCAGACCTTATAGGAAGACCAATAACATCCTGGGCAGAGTTACTAAACCCAGAATTTAAGGGAAAAGCTGCAACGCTCAATATTCCCTCTATCGGAATAATGGACGCCGCCATGGTAGTAGAAGCAATGGGTGAATATAAATATCCCGACAAAGGCAATATGACTAAATCTGAAATTGACCTTACGATGAAGATATTTACGGAAGCAAAGAAATCTGGCCAGTTTAGAGCGTTTTGGACAGATTTTAACGAAAGTGTAAATTTAATGGCATCTGGCGAAGTTGTTATTCAGTCAATGTGGTCTCCTGCTATTACTGCAGTGAAGGCACAAGGGAAAGATTGTATTTATCAACCGTTAAAGGAAGGTTATAGAGCTTGGGCAGCGGGATTTGCGTTGCCAAAAACTACTAAAGGCAAAACGGCTGATGCGGTTTATGAGTTTGTAAATTGGTATCTTTCAGGATGGGTTGGCGCTTACTTGAATAGACAGGGATACTATTCTGCGGTATTACCAACCGCAAAACAATATATGTCAGAAGATGAGTGGGGTTTCTGGATGGAAGGTAAAGCTGCCAAGGGTGATATCGAAAGTCCTACCGGTGCTAAGCTAGCCTCTGCTGGAGAAAAAAGAGATGGTGGCTCCTATGAAGATAGAATGGGAGGCGTCGCTTGTTGGAACGCAACCATGGATGAGAACAAATACATGGTTCGTAAGTGGAACGAAATGGTTGCAGCTTAGAAAAAGAGCATTTATGTTTACCAAAGGGGCAGCGTTTTACTGTCCCTTTGAGTTATAAAAAAGAAAAATGCAGTTTCCATCGGGTAAAATAAAGCCCCACGTAGGATGGTTGGCCCTACCATTTGCTTTGGTATTCTTTGCATACTTTGTGCTTCCTTTAGTCTTAACAATAATAGTAAGCTTTTGGGATTATACTGATTACGCCATAATACCAGATTTAATATTCGACAATTATATTTATATATTCGACGGATGCCTTTCTAACGAAAGTGGCTTATGTCTAACGTTTAAGACTTATCTTTCGACATTTTTCTTTTGCTTTTTCACTTGGGTGATAACACTAGTTCTTGGTTTTTGTGTGGCATACTTTTTAGCGTTTTACGTAAACTCGATCCCCTTGCAAGTATGTTTATTCTTAGTCTGCACAATACCATTTTGGACCTCCAATGTGATAAGAATGGTATCATGGATACCTTTATTAGGCAGAAACGGTCTGGTAAACGAGTTTTTTCTATCATTGGGAATTATAGACCAACCAATAGAATGGCTTTTGTATTCAAGTTTTTCAGTCATTCTAGCGCTTGTTCATCTATATACTCTTTTTATGATAGTTCCAATTTTCAACTCAATGATAAGAATTGATAGATCCATAGTAGAGGCTGCGTATGATGCTGGAGCAAGCCACCTTCAAATTATTTTTAATATTATTATACCTTTAAGTAAGACTGGTATAATTATAGGGTCAATATTTGTAGTAACTGTTGTTATGGGGGATTTTCTGACTATAGGTATAATGGGAGGTCAACAGCTAGCGTCAGTGGGAAAAATCATAAACACGGAAATGAATTACCTACAATTTCCCGGTGCAGCTGCTAATGCTGTTATATTATTGATTATTACCATATTTATAATTTATGTGATGACGAAATTCATCGATATCAGAAAAGAACTGTGATGTTTAGAAAAAATACTTTCGGTTACTATTTGTTTTTTTTAATATTTATTTCTTTCGTTATCTTCTTGTATGGCCCAATTTTTTCCATAATTTTACTCAGTTTTCAGGGTCCTGAAGGAGGTTTGGTTTTCCCACTCCAAGGTTTTTCAATTCATTGGTTTAAAGAGTTATGGAATGGGTCAGGGCTAGTTGATATAGGAGCTTCATTTAGAAGATCGATTGCATTAGGTTTTTTAGTTATGATGTTAACCGTAACTCTTTCTGTAGCGGCGGGTTTAGCCTTTCGACGCAACTTTTTTGGAGCCAATATATTGTTTTATGTTGCCGTTGCGAGCCTTATAGTTCCATCTATAGTGTTATCTCTTGGGATAGCATTGGAGTTTAGAATAATAGATAATATTATTTTATGGGTTGGGAAATCACTTGAAATCAAGCAAATCGAAGATAACTTTCAAACTTCGCTAGGAATGTATACAAGTGGGTTTGGAGCACAACTTACATGGACTCTACCATTTGGGTTGCTTATCATGTTTGCCATTTTTAATAGGTTTGATAAGTCGTTCGAGGAAGCGGCTAAAGATTTGGGTGCAAGTTCTTACCAGACCTTTAGGTACATTGTACTCCCAATTATCTTGCCCAGTATTGTTGGAATAGCACTGTTTGGTTTTACTTTGTCGTATGATGAGCTTGCGCGCTCATCACAAGTAATGGGGGCAACAAATACCTTGCCACTGGATTTGAGAGGGTTAACTACCACGGTCACTACGCCAATTATTTATGCTCTCGGGGCTATAACAACTGCTGTTTCATTTTTTGTTATAGGATTATCCTTGGGGTTAGTTTTTTTATTTAACAGAAGGAAATTTTAGGTGCCTGATGAAATAAACATTTGTCTGATTAACCCAAATACCTCGGCTTCTATGACTAAAGCTATCGAAGCAGGTGCGAAAAGTGTAGCTTCTTCAAACACCAGCATTATTGCCGTTAACCCTGATAGTGGTCCAATAAGTATTGAAGGATATTACGATGAGGTATTTTCTTTGCCTGGACTATTAACAAAGGTAAAGGAACATAAATATGCAGACGCCTTTATTATAGCATGTTTCGATGATACTGGCCTTGATGCCGCAAGAGCAATGACAAACAAACCGGTATTGGGAATCGGGCAGTCCGCATGTTACATTGCGTCTATGCTTTCTGAGACTTTTGGAGTCATAACAACCCTAGACATAAGTGTTCCGATTCTGAAAAATAATATTTATAAGATGGGTTTTGGCAAACGTTGCACGAGTGTAACATCAGTTGAGGTACCAGTTTTGGAACTGGAAAAACAATCTAAATTAGCGATTGGTAAAATTAGAGCGGAAATCAGTCGATTAATTGGTGACAAAAAAGTGGAAAGTATTGTACTTGGTTGTGCTGGAATGGTTGAATTTGCAAATAGTTTAGAGAAAGAATTTTCAATACCAATAATAGAAGGAGTTTCTGCAGCGACGGTTTTAAGTGAAGGTATTGTAAAAATGAACAAAAGTACTAGCAAGATCGGAGGATATGCGTTCCCACGACAGAAAGAATATATAGGCGAAATGAAGAAATTTGAATTTAAAAAGTAAGGTTTTAATTCAAATGAGCAAGGTTTTATAGGCATAAAAATGATTTAAAGACATAAGAGATCAGTCTTCCCACAAAATTTCCTGTTCTGTTCACAAAATGCGTGTAACACTATATGAACATTTATGACCAGGTATGACACTATGAGTACAGGTTCGAGTCCTGTACCCCTACCACTATTTTCCCTATATATATTAATAACTTAACACAATTGACTGCACCTCTGGTGCCATTTTTAGGTGTTTTTTGGCACCTAGGGTACTGGTTTCTGTCCTGTACCCACATAATACGAAATTTTTACCTGGAAAATTTGTTTCTGAAACAGCTTGTTTTACCATGGTATTCAAAGCGTTAATGCTATCAAATCATTCAGTTTTGGTACTCTTGAATTATATGAGTCCCAACCCATTAAGAGTTTTCTTAAATTCTTCTTTGAAGCTATCATCCTCTATGTTGTACAGGCTGCCCATCACTATTTCCAAAGGTGACATTTGTAACTTTTTCAAATCAAGATTTTGTAATTTCTCAATAAATTGATTAGCTTTTTTTTTATTTCCTTGTTTAAAGCTAATAAATGCCAGCATTGAGAAAGCAGCTGCTCTCGAATTAGATGCGAATTGATCAGCACTCGCCAATTCTATTGCTAGAGGAATAGCTTCATCGTATTTTTCAAGTATCACAAGAGTATTTAAAAACGCTGTCTTAATCCACGACTCAGCATGTGGCGCTATAGCAATTGCCTTTCTATAATTAGGAAGTGCTTCTTTATATTTTCCAACTCCTGAAAGAATATTGCCAACAGATGCAAAGGCATGGGGACTACTTTTATTTAACTCTCCTGCAATTACAGCCCTTTTTTCTGCTAAAGCTAGTGCATCTGTTCTCAGATCAAAAAGCTTTTCTGCATGACCGAATTCGAAAAAAGCGCTTAATACGTGCGTTTCTGAAATATCTGGGCCTAACTCTATAGACTTTAAAGCCAGTTCATAACCCGTAATGGCTTCTTGCTTGTTTGTTACAGTATACAGTAGATGCCATCCTTTTAAAACTAGCGACATTGGATTGTCAGGCTCTTCACGCATCAGTTCATCGGCAAGCCTGCCAAGATTTTGAATGCTTTCAGGAGTACCTTTTATAAGCTCTGACCTTGCCTTAAAGCTTTTACGCCAGCTTTCTACAGACTTAAAGTATTTTCTATAATCTTGACCAAGTGAACCTACTATAAGCTTAATTGACAACTTATTTAAAATTTCTTCACTGAGCGTGTCTTGCACTCTAAATAAATCTTGCAACTCAAAGTCATATTTTTCTGAGTAGAGAGTGTCGTTTTTCACAAGATCATTTAGCTGGACATTTATACGTGTTTTTTCGCCTGCTACCTGAACGCTACCGGATACGACGTACTGTGTTTTATAGTTTTCTAATATTTCTTTATCAGAAAATTTATTTTTTGAAACAAAATCACTAGTGTTTCGGGATTGCACTAAAAGTTGTTCATAGTTAGAAAGAGTTGATATAAGTGTATCGGTTATACCGGAAGCAACAAATTCATTATCTGAAGCAGAAAGATTTTTAAAGGGTAGCACAAGAATAGATGGCCTATCAGATTTAGTGAATATAGTCTCAGGAGTTTCATCTTTGGTGGTAGTTTGGTAATAAGCAACACCAAAGAGCAAAAGAAATAGCGCTACTACACTAGCTATTTTAAGATTATATTTCTTTCTCTTTAAATCTCTTTTTTGTGCTGGATCTAGTAAAATGTCAAAAGCATGAAACTTGTTTTTCTTGACCTGTTGAATGCCTAAATCTTGAATTTTTAAATCTAATTTACCTTCAATGTAATCGTAGATGCTTTTTGAAATGGTTATCCCATTAGGTTGTGATAATTGCTCAAGGCGCGCTGCTACATTAACGCCATCGCCTAGAAGATTTTTCTTCTGTAGTATCACATCCCCCGCATTAATTCCTATTCTAAAACTAAGAGAAGGTTTTATTTTTTTTTCTTTTACAATATTTTGGAAATCTATGGCACATTCTACAGCCTTTACTGCACTAGAGAACTCGGCCAGAAAAGAATCTCCTCCCGTATTGAAGAGTCGTCCTCCATGTTTCTTAAAAGCTTCTTTCAAAATCTTTTCATATGTCCTAAGACTTGTCACCGTTCCAGACTCGTCTTTTTCCATATGCAAGCTGTAGTCAACTACATCTGTAGCAAATATCACAGAAATTTTTCTATCTATTTTTTCTACGCTCATGGCAGTTTTATAAATTTATAAAAGTTAGTTGAAGTTAGTCTAATTAGGAGAGTATAACATCTGTAATTTAAATAACAGCTATATTAGTTCACTAGATAAACTATTCGCATTAAGATTAGATGATTACAACAGCGGGTACAGGAATATTCCTTGTACCCCACCGCCATTTTTCGTATGACAAAGTATGAAAAGGTATGACCAAGTATGACACCCTGGGTATAGCTTCGAGTCCTTGCTCCCTAACACCATTTTTATGAAATGGGTGACTATGAGAAATTTTTGTATTTAGAGAAAATAATGTTAAGCACTCATTTAAAATTTAAAATAGTCATCTTGAAAGGCGTAAAGAAAGGGTGATATTTATTATTTTACTTTCGGATCTTCTTTTTATACGATTGTTTATTAAGTATACGTTGGTTAGAGATGAAAATAAGTGAACTTTTTAATGTTTCTGGCAAAGTCGCAGTAGTAACGGGTGGTTCTAGAGGAATAGGTGAAATGATTTCTTCAGGCTTTCTAGCAAATGGTGTAAAAGTATATATAACCGCTCGCAAGAAAGGTCCCTTAGTAGAAAAGGCCGAAGAATTAACAAATAAATATAACGGCGTTTGTATACCTATTGCATGCGATCTAAGTAATTTAACAGGAATAGACTATTTCGTTAAAAGAATAGGTGAAGAAGAAGAAGCAATTGATTTTTTGATTAATAATGCAGGTGCTTCTTGGGGCGAAGCGTATGATGAGTTCCCCGAGGTGGGATGGGACAAAGTTATGGATTTGAACGTAAAGTCTCTTTTCTTTTTAACACAAAAACTAACGGAAATGTTGAAAGTAAGAGCCTCTATTAGAGACCCGTCACGTGTTATAAATATTGGTTCCATTGATGGGCTTAATGTTCCTGCTTTTGAAAGTTATTCCTATAGTACATCGAAGGCAGCAGTGCATCATTTAACTCGAGTAATGGCAGCAAAGCTAGTCAGAGAAAATATACTTGTCAACGCTATAGCACCTGGCCCTTATCCTAGTCAGATGCTAGGCTCTGCTCTTAAACACGATTACAGTGAAACGGCTAGCAAAAATCCACGAAAAAGGGTTGGTTTACCAGAAGATATTGCTGGATTAGCAATATTTCTATGTTCACAAGCTGGAGCTTATGTTGTGGGTGAAACCATAGCCTCAGACGGCGGCATAGTTAAAACTGCGGGCCATAATTTAGGTTAAGGCTTTCCTTAGCGAATAAATCAGAGTGGTAAAGTAAGG
>CACHJY010000013.1 GCA_902580265.1 uncultured Alphaproteobacteria bacterium | reverse complement strand
AGAACCTGTATTGATATTGGCTTTTGTTGTAATAGTAATAGGTGGAATCGGTTCAATTAAAGGGGCATTGATTGGAGCACTTTTAATAGGAGTTCTTGACACTATGGCTCGACTGTTTCTCCCAATATTTTTTGAACTTATTATGGAGACCTCCCAAGCCTTATCCCTAGGCTCGTCACTGGCTTCTATGAGTGCATATCTCTTAATGGCATTAGTGTTAATATTTAGACCCACCGGTCTTTTTGGAAAAAAATAATGCTCACAGAAAAAAATTTCAATCTGATTATAGTCCTTGGTATCTTCGCTTTTTCCTTGATTGGTTACGTAATGAATGAACCTTACTTCATTACTCTTGCAACAAAAATTGTTATTTTGGGGATCGCTGGCTGTGCTCTAAATTTAATATTAGGATTTGGGGGCATGGTGTCTTTTGGTCACGCAATGTTTTTTGGTGTAGGGAGTTACGTGGCAGCGATAAGTGCTTTTCACAGCATGAACGGTGAGACCATCGATTTAATATTTTTTGATTTTAATGGTAGTAATCAAATGCTCTTTAATTGGTTTCTCGCTGTTATTTTTTCAATGTTTTTTGCCCTCGTTGTTGGGAGCATTTCTATAAGAACAAGCGGTGTATATTTCATAATGATTACTTTAGCCTTTGCACAAATGACTTACTATTTTTCAGTAGGCTGGACAAAATATGGTGGTGAAGATGGTTTGTCTACATATGTAAGGAATGATCTATTTTCAATAAACACAATGCTTCCGTTAAACTTTTTTATTATTTGCTTCGCTTGCTTATGTGTTGTTGGGTTGATTTTGAATTGGGTTATAAATTCGAATTTTGGAAATTTTTTAAAAGGCTGCAAAGAAAATGAAGAAAAAATGATATCGTTAGGTCTTAATCCATATACGCTTAAATTAACAGCTTTTGTGATATCTGGAGCGATAACAGGTTTAGCAGGCGCCTTGTATGTAGATCTTAATAGGTTCGTGAGTCCAACATCTTTAAGTTGGCAAACTTCTGGAGAACTAATTGTTTTGGTTATACTTGGAGGAAGTGCCAGGCTATTTGGACCATTGCTAGGAGCTATAGTGTTTATCTTGTTAGAGCAATTCCTTGGTGAGGTAACAGAAAATTGGCAATTTTGGGTCGGCGTAATTTTAGTATTAATAGTTCTTTATTTTCCGAAGGGTGTTTCAGGTTTATTTATAAAAGATTAGGTCAATGGCCAAAAAAAAAGAAATTTTAAAGCTATCTGGTATCAACAAGTGTTTTGGCAACGTAGTTGTTGCAAAAGATATTAGTCTAACGGTGATATCAAATCAATTACATGCTCTTATTGGTCCGAATGGAGCAGGGAAAACTACTCTAATAAAAATAATATCTGGAGAGCTAAAACCAGACCAAGGCGTGGTAACGCTTCTAGATAGAAAGGTCAACCACTTAAGTGAAATTGCAAGAGTTCACCGTGGATGTATTAGAAGCTTCCAAGTATCATCAATTATTGGGTCTATGACCGTATTTGAAAATATTTTATTAGCGGTGAAACAGAAAAGAAGTATTCTCAAAATGCTGTTTAGAAAATTTCAAAGTAACTCATCAGAATCTAGTTTTGTTTATCAAACATTAAATCAATTATCTTTAGAAACCATGCGATCAAAAGTTGCGTCGACGCTAAGTCATGGAGATAAAAGAAAACTAGAGTTAGCAATGGCACTTGCGATGGGTCCAAAAATATTATTATTAGATGAACCTTTTGCAGGTCTTGATCAGGCAGAGAGTTCTAAGCTAATTGAATTGCTTGAAAGCATAAAAAAAAATATGCCGATATTACTTATAGAACATGATATGCGAGCAGTTTTTGCATTAGCAGATGAAATCTCTGTGCTAAACGAAGGAGAAATTATTGAAAGTGGCAGTGTAGAAAAGATTAGGAGGAGTAAGTTAGTGCAAGATGCTTATTTAGGGGGCGATTTATGAGTTTACTTGAAGCAAAAAAACTTAGCGCTTTTTACAGTGGAAGCATTGCTCTTTCTGAAGTGGATTTTCTAGTTAATGAGGGATCCGTTATTGCTTTGATGGGAAGAAATGGTATGGGGAAGACCACACTTATTCATTGTGTGTGTGGTATTATAAGTGAAAAAAGCGGACTGATAAAATTCAACTCAGTCAACATACATGATTTGATTGATTTTCAAATAGCGAAACTCGGCATTGGTCTTGTGCCAGAAGGAAGAAGAATATTTTCAAACCTTACTGTTCATGAAAATTTGTTGGTAAGCGCCAGAGAGGGAGAATGGGATCAAAAAAAAATTTATGATCTGTTCCCAAGACTGCTTGATAGAAAGTATCAATTAGGTAGTTCATTGTCTGGAGGCGAGCAGCAAATGTTATCAATTGGGCGTGCACTAATGACAAACCCAAAATTATTGATTTTAGATGAGGCAACTGAGGGGCTTTCCCCTTTGATACAAAAAGAGATTTGGAATGTGCTGGCAACTTTAAAGAAGTCGGGCTTATCCATTATTATAGTAGATAAATCCTTAGAGAAACTTTCCACATTAGCGGATCATTTTTATTTTTTAGTGAAGGGCAAAATAGCGTGGAACGGCAAATACAATCAGCTAAATAACAAGCTAATAAAGAGCTATTTGTCAATTTAATCTATTGGTTATTATTTATTAAAAACAAAAATTTACAATATTAATGTAAAGGTTTAATGAAAGTCCCATTTCTAAGTTCGTTAAAAGCTTGTGCTAACTCCGCTTGTGTGTTCATCACTATAGGGCCATGCCACGCTACAGGTTCTTGAATCGGTTTTCCTGATATCAATAAGAACCGAACTCCATCTTTTCCAGATAGTAAAGAGACTGAGTCACCAGTATCGAACCGAATTAAAGTTCTGTTTCCTGATAAATCCCTAATATTCAACTCTTCACCTTTTAATTCTTTTTCTATTCTTATACCTATAGGTTTAGAAGAATATGCAAAATCAGCACTTCCCTGAAAAATATAGGCAAAGCAATTTCTGTATGCATCGATTTTGATCTCTTTTTTTGTAAATGGGGGAATATAAATATCAAAGTATTGTGGTTCTGCTGCAATTCCGTACACTGGTCCCTCAATGCCCTTATAATCACCAACAATTATTTTTACTTTTGAGCCATCATCATCTTCGATCAATGGTATATCTGAACCGCTGACATCCTGATAACGAGGAGCCACCATTTTTTGAGAAGAGGGGAGGTTAGCCCAAAGCTGAAACCCATGCATTTGGCCTTTTTTGTTACCGAGCGGCATTTCCTGATGCAATATACCTGAACCGGCTGTCATCCACTGTACGTCTCCACCAATCAAGCTACCCCTATTTCCAAGACTGTCTTGGTGTTCCACAGTTCCATCAAGTACATATGTAATCGTCTCTATTCCTCTATGAGGATGCCATGGAAAACCAGCCTTAAATTTTTCAGGATCATCATTTCTGAAGTCGTCTAGCATAAGAAAAGGGTCACACTCATCTGGGTCACTAAATCCAAATGCTCTAAAAAGACTTACTCCTGCTCCTTCGGTGAAAGGTTGGGCGAATTTTTTTTCCTTTATAGGTCTGAAAGACATGGTATTTTCCTTTAAACTTACAAATCTGCTCGGTTATTAGTTGCATGATACAACTAGACTCTTTTGCACCTTATATAGTGTCTATATCTCATAATTCCAAGGCCTTTTCTAATGGTGTTTGTATAAGATTAATCTCAGTCCTCGAGTGCTATCAAAATAAACATTAAAGGTTATTTAATACAATTCCTGTAAACAGGGTTAAAATAAAAAAAGAAATAACAGTGGTAACAAAAATTGCCCTAACTATTTCGCTTGGATTTACATTATACGCTGCACATAGGGCCAAAGAAAATGCCCCGCATGGGCCCAGTGATACTAAAAATGTTCCTAAAAAATCGTTTGGATAATTAAATTTGTAGGAAAAACCGGTTATTATTAGTAATGCTAAAGGAGCAAAAAGTAACTTAAGAAAAGTAATAGTGACGGTGAGGCTTGTTACTACTCTGTTTAAATAATGAAATAAAATTATTCCCATTGATATCAAACCTATCGGCATTGTAGTCTGGGCAAGCTTAGATGTAACAGTCTCAGCAATACTATCATTTAAATTTATTCCTGAAGTTTTTACAATAACAGACATCAGTACTGCTATTACTAGAGGGTTTTTTAATAAATCTTGGGAATATTTTCGTAAATCAACTTTAATTTTACTCACATATTCAAGGCCTAGTGTCACGATAGATATAAGTATTATAGAGTCCATTACGATTATGCTGGAAACATGGAGTGATATACTGTCATCAAAAAAAATCTGTGAAAGAGGCAATATAATCAACACATGATTTGATAGGGCAACAGAGAGACCCCAAATGATTGCTTCAGCTTTGGTTCTAAGAAAAAATTTATGTGTTATGTAAAAAGCTAGTAAACCAGTTATCGTTTGCATTACAAAATATGATGCTAAAAGACCAAATTTTATACTCTCTAGATTGCTTTTAGTAACTGCCTCAAAGATTACGCAAGGAATGGCGACATAAAAAATAAATAAGTTAAATGTTCGAGCATTTTGAAGATCAAAAATCTTAAATGCACCAAAAAAAATTCCCAGTAGAATTAAAAGAGGAAAGGGAGCAAGTCCTGAAAGAGAACTGATCATAATTATTCACAGAAAAATAGAAGTTATGGTGTTTTTTGGTAAATTTGGCAGTGGCAATTTATTACAATTTTTCGGAAGTTCCATCTTCTTTAATTTTATTGCCCTTACCATCTGTTTTTATATGTCCTTGTTGAATTGTAAAATCACTCCACTGTTGCTGATTTTGTTTAAAATTTACTTCTTTCCCGTACTCATGTAAAAGGTTTAAGAAATGCGTGTCCTCACTCCAATCAGATGTAAAAAGAGCTTCTTCGAAATTTTCGGTCGAACCAAAATCGGCTTCAATTTTAGTTTCATCTAACTCGTAGTGACGCACGTCTTGAACTTGATAACTTTCAATCAATGAGATCTTCATTACATCCAAATTTTACTATTGTTTTTACTTACTAAATGGGGCAGTCAGAAAACTTACTACCGACAGTTTCCTTTACTTTTTCAATCTTTTCAACTGCATCACATACTTCCAAAATTTTAGGATATGCTTGGAAGGGATCATCTCCACAAGCTTCTCTTAGTATCCCAAAGCCTCCCGTTTTTTGCGTGGTTCGAACACAAGTGTACAAAAATATGTCTGCGTATGAACAGTCTCCTCCTGTAAGAAATGGGCCTGAAGACGATTTCTTTAAGTGCTGCTCAAGCCTTTCAGCTCTTTTACTATGAAGTTCTGTTAAGTTTTTAATTCCCGTTTCTTTACCTCCTTCGGCAAGAGTATCAGTTAGCCTTAAATTTCTCCAAAACGGTTCATTATGCCCAGTTATGATATCATGAAAGGGCGAAAGCACAAAAGAGTAATAATCTTGGCACCAAGCCCAGTAATTTCCTACTATTGCGGCCTGATCAGGTGATTTTGGTGTCAATGGCCCTTCATATTTTGTTACTAAATACTGAACGATAGCCATAGAGTCATTAAGCTCTAGACCGTTAGAATGATCCTTCATCCACGGCACAGTTCCAAAAGGAGCTTCACTATCTTTATCGAAATCTTCACCCATGGGCTTTGACATTTTGAGGTTAACATTAATGCCATGCATGGCGCATATCACATTAATTTGTTCTCCGCGACCTACTATAGGTAAGTAAGCAATATCTATTTCTGGCATTTTTCCCCCACAATTATTTAACAACTAATGATATTATAAATTAAAAGAAGTACAAAATGAAAACTTTTGTATTTGTTTCTAGGGAGCCATATCCTTTATTGGGGGTGATGCGGAATGTGAAATAGGTAACATGTAGCCTTCTTTTACAATTGTTTTATGATGCTCGCTCCACGCATCATCGAGAATCTTTTTATTTGACATTAAATCAGAACCCGTAGCTGCCATCACCATTGCGGCGTGGGTCATACCCTTAATAGCAATAGAAGATTTGCCTTGAGCTGTCATTTGCCATGAATGGAATGGTGTGCCAATAGCATAATTTGCTCCCCAGAGTGAAACTGTAGGAACAACCCAGCTAACATCAGCTACGTCTGTAGAACCTCCCATGTCAACAGGCTTGGTATCACCTGATACCACAGATTCTGCCAACACTTGTCCCTCAACTATATCTATACCCGCATGAGAATAAGCACTTTCTATATCTTTTCTCGATAAAGTGTCCTGATATTTCTTTGCGTATAACTTTTCTTCTTTAGAAAATTCTGGGGTGCCTAATTGATCTAAATTATTTTGCATCACATTCCCTAGTGTTTCGTTATATACCAAATTAGAAACTCCGGCTAATATTTTGGTCTTGACTTTTGTTTCAGTCATTAGCGCTGCACCTTTTGCTATTTCTTTTACTCTTTCAAGTAATTCCATCATTTTAGGAGTAGTTTCGTCTCGTACAACATACCTGACTTTTGCTTTTGCTTGTACCACGTTAGGGGAAATGCCTCCGCCATCGATTATAGCGTAGTGAATGCGAGCTTTAGCAGGCATATGTTCTCGCATATAGTTAACACCAACGTTCATTAATTCTATTGCATCCAAAGCTGAGCGTCCAAGGTGAGGGGAAACAGCGGCATGGCTAGCCCTTCCTTCAAATGTAAAGTCTACACGACAGTTTGCAAGGCTGGACCCTTTAACAATCCCTGGTAAGCATCCCGGGTGCCACGTTATTGCAGCGTCTACATCTTCAAATATTTTGTCACGAACCATAAATGTTTTTGCTGCACCGCCTTCTTCGGCCGGGCAGCCATAATATCTAACAACTCCGGGTAAATTTGAGTCTTTTAACCAATCCCTAAGAGCGACCGCAGCTTGCATCGATGCTGACCCCAGAAGATTATGACCGCAACCATGCCCATTCTCACCCTTTTTGATTGGGTTTTGATGAAAGACGTCTGCTTTTTGGCTAAGGCCCGCCAACGCATCGTACTCTCCCAGAAACGCGATTATTGGGCCATCTGTTCCATATTCTCCTACCACAGCAGTTGGTATGTTAGCTATACCCTTTGTTACAGAGAAACCATGATATTTTAATTCGTCAACATGGGAACTCATAGAGATTCTCTCAGAGTAACATGTTTCAGGGGTTGACCAAACTTTATCAGATAGCTCTTGAAATCTTTTTTGATTTCTTGATACAAAATCCCAAATGACGTGTTTATTGGTTTTCATATGAATTGGAACCTCTGAAGAATTTGTTTATCTAGCTCTTTTTTTCTTAAACATTGCGGAACTAAAGTATGCAGCCTGACGTATCCAATTATAGGCCCGCGATCTTTTCTCCACACTTTCGTTACGTGGCTCGGGAGAACCTAGTTCCAAAAAGTTAAGCTTTACTTTATCAAAGCTTTCTAGATTTTGCGTTATTTTGGTAAATTTTTTCTTGTTATCAGTATTGAGCGTTTTATGAAAAGCATCAGTTACAAGCCAATATTCTGAGCTTTCTATATCGTTTTTAAGCATGCGATGAGTTAAAATAACATCTTCTCCTGATAGTTCTTCAAAGTTTCTAATTGTATTTAGAGAGAAGTTTCCCTTGTGCGCGCAGATTTTTAATCTTAAGTTTTTCGATTGTGTACATGGTTCACAGCCACATGCTTGTACAAAAGCCAAATCTGATAGCTTTTTATTAAATGCTGCATTGGCTCTTGCCATGATTTCAACAATCTCATCTCCTGATGTTGAACCTATTTTGTCGCTACTGAAGAAAAAGGCTGCATCTCCTTCCAGCTTATTTAACCTTAAGGCTGGTTCCACCTCATCTATAACCGTTTCTAAAAGATCTGCTACTATTGTGGTCGCATGGGACTCAAATCCTTTTGCCAAAGCAGCACCAAAAATTGGCTTTTTAGCTAAGTTATGTAGCTTAACGAATTCAGTATAGCCACTTATGTCTCCAATTAGTAAGAAACCGTTTTCTGACATCAATTTTACCACCTACTTCGGATTAGATATTTTTTTAACAAGAAATGTCAATTTTTTAAACTTTAAAAAACCTTTCCATATCATATTTAATCCTCCTAAGATATAGTAGTCACATTTGTTCATTGCAGTGAGGTTTTAGTTCTGGTGTGACCATTTAGATATTTAAATACCAAATTTTTGTAATGTGTTTAATTTTATTTTCTTCAATTTTCATTGCATAAACATAATCAGTTTCGATTGGCTGTGGCTCTTCACCTAAAATATTGTCTGCATAAATAAGGGCATAGAGCAGAACCATTCCTCGCTTTTTATCCTCCGCAATAGATTTAATCTCAAATTTAGTATTAGCTAACATGGAATGAGCATCTTTCATCCATTCGACATAATCCTCGAGCCTATCGAGGTGAATCAGAGTATCGGCATCTGTTTTGAACGTAGCATTGGGATGGCAATATTCTTTGCAAGCTTCCCAACCTTTGCCTTCATCACAGGGCCAAAAAAACTTTTCGGCTACCTCCAACATAAATTTACCCTTTCCAACGTTGTGTTCTATAGTAAATAATAACATAATTTTTAGGCAAGATGATCAATAATATCAAATTCCTGTGCTAGGCTTGCAATATCTTTAAGCCACTTGTCTACTACATTAGACTTACTTGAAGCCGCGCTAACGCCGTGGTCAGTGTCATTATCGATTATTGCTTTAACTGCGAAGGAGACGGGATGCGATACAAGTCTTGCCATAGCTGTCCCTTGTGTATCACCCCATGCATTCATTTTGTATGTTTTATGCCAAATAACGTGGTTGTGTTCTTCAGCCTTAAGATCTACGCACAAAATTACACGATCTGGTTCATTCTCAGCATAAGCGTTATCACGCCAAAATTGTTCGGACATTTCGATTAACCGGTTTTCCCCAGCTTGCCCATGTAATGTCTCTATCTCTCTAAAAATATCTGCCCATGCCTTGGCCCATCCTTTTAGTCTTAAAGTGCCTCTAACGAACTGCTTGACTTTCCATTTTCTATCAAAGGCATACTGCTCCATAAAGGGTAATGAATCTCTGTTGGGATAGACTTCAAATTTTTCTGGATTATTCAGCGGTGCGTTGTAGGAAGTTATAGCATCCCATGGTCGGTTGGCCTCAAAATTTTCGAAATCTTTTATTGACCTTGAAGGTGATTTCAAAGCTTTCAATACACCCAGAGGAGACCAACTAAATTTATATTTAAAATCGTTAGGAGTTTTAGGAACCCCCCCACAGTATGAAAGGAAAGAAATCTCAGTTTCAGAGTTTATAAGGTTTGATTTTTTGAACTCTTCTACAAGCTTGTGAGCCATCAGATGGTCTATCCCTGGATCTAGGCCTATCTCATTTACCAAAGAAACCTCTGCTTTAAGTGCGGCATTATTAAGATTTCTCATCTCGGACGAAATATAGGATGAACTCACAAAGTGAGCTTTTTTAGAAATCGCTAATTTAGCAAGAGGAACATGCCAGTCTCCGGGAAGCATCGATACAATTATATCTCTATGGGCTAACTTTTCTCCTAATGCGTTCATATCAAATTCGTTGATTTGTACTTGAACGCCTTCTAGAGCTTTTCTTGCTTTGCTTACTGTCCGGTTCCAAACAATAACATTATTACCATCCAAAATAAGTTTTTTTAATCCAGGAATTGATGATAACCCTGTTCCGCACCAATGAATTGCCATTTTATACCTCTAATAGTTTTGATTTAAATACTTTTTTTGCTCTTTGCCAAACGACATTATTTTTTCCATTGAAATCCATTAAGTAAGGAAAAAGTTGTTCTGCAAAGTCAATTGAGCTTTCTTTTGGGAGAAGAGATGGCAAGTTGTCAATAGCCATAACATCCAACGGGGGATGACTTGAAATATTTAAACCTGGCTTACGCCACGTGGTTGGAGCGCTATAAATGGGAATAGGGTTATAATCGCTATCAGGATCACACGCTATATCACCAATTACAGTAAGCTTCCTTTGTGACTCAACATAATTAGGTTGAAAAAACACAGGAGTGTTTGGCGTCGCAACAACGCAATTGAACAAAATATTATGATTAAGAACTTCGTGGAAGGGGCCGCCAGCAACTGTTTCAGCTAAATCCCATTTTTTTATATTTAAAGACCATTCCGCGCACAAATCACATACCCCTGTACCAACCCGACCCAATGAACCAATTACAATGGCGGATGGAAGAGTTTTTACCGAATTTATTTCATTAGATATGTCTTTTAATAATCTTCGTTTGTCATTAAAGGCAGATAAAGGGGGACATTCTTCTTTTTTTAATTGGCTTATCCAAACCTTTAGCGTAACGTAAGCGCCTGCAAATCCAGCCCAATAACCAAAGGCAGCAACTCTCTTTCCTGTCTCTTGCGTTAAATACTCAATATCATAGAGGGTTCCAGCACCGCTTTTAAATTTTTTCAGCAATTTTTTCCCAGATACTTGACCCTTGAAAGCATGCCCAAACATTATGTGCGAATGTTTCAACGGAGTATCATTATTTGGTAGTTCCTTGAGCCCAAATATAATTACATCTTCCGGCGCATTTTCCCAAGACCCTGCAGAAACGATTTCGCATCCTGCATCTTTATAGTCTTTTGTAGAAATAATCCTCGTGTCGCTTGCCTCAACAGATACTTTTATACCATTTTTAATTAACTGAGTGGCGCCTTGAGGGGTTAGACCAACCCGTTTTTCGTTTTCTCGATGTTCTGCTCTTAGCCATAAATGTTTCATTAGATTTCATTATTTTCCTTTTTGGGCATAATTTCATTCAATATTTCATCAGAGTGTTCTCCGCAAGATGGTGGAGGATGCCTGTAGCTTACTGGTGTTTCGCTAAATTTCACAGGATTACCAATTAACTCGACAAATCCTTTTTCAGAATTTTTATTATGCATTTGAATTTTCATCTCACGCGCCGATACCTGATTTGAAGCAAAAACTTCTGATAATTTATTTATAGGACCTCCGGGGACCTTCATCTTTTCCATTTTATCAACTAAATAGTCTTTCTTATGCTTTTTTAGTTCCCGTTTTAAGATGGGAATCAACTGAGACCTGTTGGAGACACGCATAATATTTGTAGAATATTTCTGGTTTTCACTCAAATCTGATCGGTTGATAATTTCACAAAATTTCTTGAATTGTTGGTCATTCCCTATGGCTACATTAAGATGGCCATCATAGACTTCAAAGACTTGGTAAGGCACGATATTAGCATGCTCGTTGCCAACGCGATCTGGATCTTCTTTTGAAAGAAGATAATTGGTTCCCATATTTACAAGAGAAGCTATTTGAGCATCTACCAAAGCTATATCAATGTTTTGCCCTAGCCCCGATTTCGCTCTATGATTAAGGGCGGCAAGAATAGCAGTACACGCATAAAGTCCACATAAAAGATCTGCAACTGCAACGCCAACCTTAACGGGTTCTTCATTGGGACTTCCCGTTATGCTCATTAACCCTCCATAACCTTGCGCAATCAAATCATATCCCGCTTTATGGGAATTAGGGCCATTTTGCCCATATCCTGTAATGGAACAATAAATTAGATTTGGAAAATCTTTAGAAAGCGACTGATAATCTAGACCAAACTTCTTAAGGCTTCCGACCTTAAAGTTTTCTATAAATACATCACAGTCTTTAAGAAGTGTCTTTATAATTTTTATATTTTCCTCTTTTGATATATCAAGGCTAAGCGATCTTTTATTGCGGTTTGATGCCAAAAAATAGCCACTTTCATTGGTATCCAGACCTTCTCTATCTTTCATAAAGGGAGGTCCCCAATTCCTTGTGTCATCACCGCTTCCTGGTTTTTCTACTTTGATAACCTCCGCCCCATAGTCTCCCAACAATTGGGTGCAAGTGGGTCCGGCAAGAATCCTAGACATATCTAAAACTTTGACGCCCGTTAGAGGTCCGTTAACAGGGGGTTCCAAAATACTTTTTTTGTTCAAGGCTATACTCCACTCAGGTTTGCGTGTAGAATATAGCTTAATGACAACTAGCTAACAAAACTTTTGTCATTTTTTGGGAAATAAAATAATATTTTAGTGCGTTTTATGAACTTTAAGGGAGTAAAAAAGTGATCAAAGAGGATTTCAGTACGATAGTTAGAAAGGTTCGAATTTTTAGTGGAATTATACTTTTCGCCTATGTAATCATGCATTTATTAAATCACTCAGTTAATCTTTTTTCGATTGATGCTGCTGATGCCATAAGGATAAATTATTTTCGACCTATATGGCAAAATCCCATAGGACTTTTTCTGCTTTATGGTTCTCTTTTTGCACACCTCATACTAGGTTTTGCGTCCATCTTAAATAGAAAGTCATTTAAGATGAAAGGCAAGGATTGGATACAAATTGTTTTTCCTGTTTTAGCATTGCTATTTTTAGCCCAGCACATTGCTATAAGTTTTATCATAACAAAAATTTTTGGTGGAGAGGAAACATACTCGCTATTTTTTGCTGCAATGAATACCGAAAAACCAAGTGACTTAATAATGGGAGCAATATTTTTCTCTTTGATGACAATCTTCATATGGGGTCATGGTGTTATTGGTTTAGATTCCTATTTAAAACAACAAGCTGCACACCATAACCGTTTTACATTTTATTTGCGTTATCCAGCGCTTTTTCGTTTTATTTATTGGTTTGTGCCAATTGCAGCAGTTTTAGGGTTTCTGTCAGGTTTAAGAAATATGAGTTTTATTGCTCAAATCCAATCAATTAAATTGGGTATGCCATTTCCAAACTATCTTGGTTCGATAATTTACAAGTATATTCCCCAAGAAGCTTTCCCAACTATCATGCAAGTGGAACCTCTAGTTATGAAATACTATCCTCTTTTTGTGCTTTTTGTCATTTTAGTGTGCATATTTAATGTAGTTAGAGCCCGTTTTTTTGGAAGGATCATTGTTAGCTATCCAGGAGGAGAAACTGTGTCAATTCCTAAGGGCACTTCTATTTTAGAGGCTAGTCGTAAAGGAAAAATTCGACATCAAGCTATATGTGGAGGCAGAGGAAGATGTACTACTTGCCGAATAAAGGTCACAGATTTTAGTGGGGAATTAACTGCGCCTAGTAATCATGAAATCAAAGCAATTGAGCGTGTAGGGCTTGAAGACAATGTTAGGTTAGCTTGTCAATTAAAACCTACTAACAATATATCAGTTCAGCCATTATTAAATCCTGAAAATACATTGGAAACTGTTAGGAGTGCACGTGCGCTTACCGGTAAAGAACAAGAAACAGTAATACTTTTTGTTGACTTGAGGGATTTTACAAAGCTTTCCGAGAAAAAATTACCCTATGATGTTGTATATATTCTAAACAAATATTATGCGGTCTGTGGCGAGATAATAGAGAAAAATGGTGGTCGACTGGATAAGTTTATTGGAGATGGGATAATGGCTATTTTTGATGCAAACTCAAAGACTGATTTCAATTCAAGAAATGCCTTGATATCGGCTAATGAAATTTCCAAAAGTATGAAAACACTTAACTCAGAATTGAAAACTGATTTTTCTGAAGATATGAGGTTTGGTATGGGCATTCATGCTGGAAGCATGATTGTCGGTATGATGGGTTATGGCAAAACTGTTACAGAGACAGCTGTTGGGGATAATGTCAATATCGCTGCCAGGTTAGAGGAGCTATCTAAGACTTACCGGTGCGAGCTAGTTGTATCAAAGTACGTCGCCGATAAAGCTAAGGTTGATACGAATAAACTTAAACCAAAGTTAGTTGATATTAGAGGCAGAAAAGAAGCGCTAGAGGTATTTACTTTTGAGAATGCTGCTGATATTTCGGTTTAGATTATAGAAACAAGTATTTGATTTTCAATATGAATAACACGTGGTATAGTGATACGGTATATAGTGAATTTAAAGGAAAGCATGATTTAGTAAAAGACCTGAAATGTGATGTTTTGATAGTAGGGGGAGGTCTTGCAGGTCTTAGTCTCCTATACAATTTTAAAAAAAATAATGTCGATGCTGTCTTAATTGAAGAAAAACAGATTGGGAGTGGTGCATCCGGACGCAATGGTGGTTTTTGTCTCTCCGGATGGGCACAAGATTACGACGTTTTATTAGAATATCTGTCTGAAGACGAGGTGATTGCATTAGAAAAGATCGCAGCATCTGGCGTGCAATGGATGAAAAAAAAGTGTATGTCCAAAGGTTACGAGCACACAAATCTTCAACTGGGCGTTCTAAAATGTTTCTTATCAAATAATGTTGAAAAGGTGAAGAGAGATGTTTTTGCTCAAAATCAGTTATTTTCTCAAAGTGAGGAGTTTATTAATAAAGAAAAGCTTAATAAGTATGTTCATTCTGATAAATACACATGTGGTGTTCTAAAAAAAGATTCCTTTCAATTTCATCCTTTGAATTTCATGAAGGCGCTTGCCCAGGATTGTATTAACTTGGGGGCATCTATTTTCGAAAATTGTAAGTTTGTTAAATACCAAAGAAATAGTGGAAAGATAGATGCTAGTATTTCTAACAATAATAAGATGCTCAATATTCAATCTGAAAAGATAGTATTTGCTACAGGTGGGTATGGTGGAAAAGAGATTAACGATTTAAAAAACTATTGGTTACCTATAAAAACGTTTATTGGCGTTACAAAGCCAATGGGAGATGAACTACAGTCTGTAATAAAAAAACCGTTGGGGTTCAATGATAACCGTAGGGCTGGAAATTACTATCGTGTTTTGCCTGGGAATAGACTTTCATGGGGAAGAGGGATATCAGCGGTTGGAAATTATAGTCGCTCAAGTTTAAAAAAGGCAATTTCAAAAGAAATAAGCTATTTTTTCCCTGAGTTGAAAAAGATAGAAATAGATTATGTCTGGTCTGGCAATATGGCCTATGCAAGTCATTATATGCCTTATGTTGGAGCAACAAGGATTGGACATGAAGATAAGAATGTGTTCACAATTATGGGATTTGGTGGCCATGGAATGAATACAGCGCCAGGTGCTGCTATGGTTCTTGCTGATTTTATGCTTGGAAAAGGTAACAACCATCAAGTTTTCAATAAATTTAGCAGAAAATGGAATGGTGGATTAATTGGTCCCTATATCGCTGAGATCAAGTATAAATATTTGCAGATGAAAGATTATTTTGACGTCGCGTGATTGAGAAGTAAAAGTTAATCGACAATTAAGTGATTTTTTATCTAAACTTAGGGAATGAGAAACGCCAAAACACTAGAGTATGGTTTTTCAAATGAGGAATTTGAAATTCGTCTTCAAAGAGCTCAAGAACTTTTATATGAAAATAAACTCGACGCTCTATTGATTACCATCCCATCAAACCTGAGGTATTTTACTGGTATTGATACTAACTTCTGGGAGAGTCCTACCAGACCCTGGTTTTTAGTCGTACCACTTTCCGGAAGTCCCATAGCTGTAATACCTGAAATAGGTGAAAAGCTCTTCAAAAAAACATTTGTAAAACACATTCATACATGGCCATCTCCTAATTTTAAAGGAGATGACATCTTTCCCTTAAAATCTCTCTTAGAGTCTCTTCCAAGTCGTTTCGGAGCTATTGGTGCAGAATTAGGAAAAGAAATGAGTATCAGAATGCCGGTATTAGATTTTGGCATTCTCCAGGATAACTTTAAGTTTGATATTGTTGATGGAGCCTCTCTAATTTGGTCACTTCGAACAATAAAGACCCTTAATGAGATAAAAAAAATAGAAAAAGTGGCGCAGATTGTCAGTGAGGTTTTTGAAAGTCTGCCTTCGATCATATCCGCTGATGATAGTGAGCGTGATGTAGCAAATAAGCTTAAAAGAGAAATTCTAAAGAAAGGAGCGGATAATATACCCTATATGCCAGTAGTATCAGGCGTAGGAGGTGTCTCACAGATTATAGGTAATCCAACAGATAGATTAATTTTCTCCGGAGACTTCCTTTTTATAGATACGGGTACAACGTTCGATGGTTATTTTTGTGACTTTGACAGAAACTTTGCAATTGGAACAGCATCTGACGAACTCAAAAGAACAAATGAAATTTTATGGCATGCAACAGAGGAAGGGATTAAAAATTTAGTGCCAGGTGCAAAGACAAAAGATATATGGAAAAAAATAAACAAAAAAATTGAAGACTTTGGATTCGTGGTTAAAGGTGAAGGTAGATATGGTCATGGGGTCGGGCTGCAACTGACCGAGCCACCATCAATCTCTTCTTTTGACAATTCTGTTATTCGGGGAAATATGGTTCTCACTATCGAGCCGTCGATAGAGTATAAACCTGGAAAAATTATAGTTCATGAAGAAAATGTTTTTGTTTCAAAGGATGGACCAATTTTATTAACTAAAAGAGCACCAAAAGAGTTGCCATTAATAAGCTAGTTTTAAACGATCACTTCTTTCTGTGTCTTTATTCTTAGGTGAAATTGCCAGAGAATTAAAAGATTAACAGACCCCATTAGCGAAGCAAACTGAAATGACCAAGTGTAATCACCTTTTATGTCAAAAAGTAATCCTCCAAAATACCCGCCTAAGCCCATGCCTACCCATCCAAAAAAGGAGCCTAACGCCATTGCTCTACCAGCTAACTTTGCTGACACCATCATTCTAGCACAGACTAAAATTGCTGACATTACACCGGAATATGTAAAACCAAAAGCCGCTGCAAGAATAAATAAACCAACTTTAAAATCTATGTATGGGAAACCAAGAACTGTAATTGTTTGGCCAATAGACATTAGAATATATGTGGGAAGAGCACCAATAATATCTCCAAGTTTTCCACTAATAATCCTTCCAACTATTCCAAAGACCATTAGAACAAGGAAAACGCTTGCGGCAAAGTCCTCAGAGAATGAAGCGTCCGTGAGTAAGGGTATTAAATGAACAATAGGTACCGACATGCATATACAGCAGAAAATCACAGCACACGAAATCCAGGTAATAACTTCTTTTTCACTAAGTGGAAAATCTCTGAATTCATCTTTTATAGCGATACGTGCTCTCTTGCGCCATGGCGACTCTTTGATAAGAAAAGAAAAAGGTGCCATTATTAAAAGATATATGAAAGACAGATACATATACGCATCCTGCCACCCGTGAGCCTTGATCAGGTATGTTGATAATAAGGGAATTAACCCTTGGCCAGCTGCGCCACCTGCTGCAGTTATTCCAATTGCTAAGCCAGGATTTTTCTTGAACCAAAAGCCAACGTTGGCATAAAGAGGAGAACCAACAACCGCATTCCCAAAAGCGCCGAAACAAAAATATAATGCATAAAAATGGAGGATACTATTCTGCTTACCCAGTAAAAATAAGCAAGAGACCATAAAGAAGGTGGCAAAAAAGCCAAAAAGTCTCGTTCCATATTTATCGGCGATATAACCCCAAATTATTCCAAAAAAAGCAGACCCTAAAGACGCAACGGTATAGCCAAATGCAGTATTAGCGCGTGTCCACCCAAATTCATTCGATAATGGTTTTAAAAATACTGATATTGAGCCCATAGTGCCAAATGAAAGAGCTGTCAGCGTGAATACAGAAATAACCATTACCCAGCCATATATAGGATCTCGGTCAACATTATTTCCAGTATTCAATTTTGATCCTTTTTAAAAATTTATCTAGAAAGTTTAATATGGCCCTATTGCAGCTTTAATTAGATCTAAGAGCTTAATGCTTTAGATGTTAGAGACTTAATATGGATGTTACAACTCTAGTTTTTGGTTTTTTATCCAAGCTTGGTATTTAGCTTTAACTTTAGGGTCATTCTCAGATATCATTTCTCCTGAAAATTGATTGGCTTCTGGAGAGACGCACCATAAAGCAAATAAGCCTGTTTTTTCAGAATTCATTAGGTCTTCTTTTTTAATTTTTGAAACGTGATTTATTCCACTTGCTCTTATTCTGCTTTGCATTTCAGTATCTACCAGTCCAGGTCTTATTCCAATTGATGAGATCCCATGCTGATTACCTTCAAGATGTGTTTGCTGATTAATCATATGAAGTGCCGCTTTTGTTGAGCAATAGGCTGTCCAACCCTCTATAGCGTTTATCGATGCCCCCGATAGCACATTTATTACTTTTCCTTTATTTTTCATAAGGTGGTTCCAGCAATATGATATTAATAAGGACGGAGCTAAATAATTCACCCTAACGGCTTTCTCAAAGTCTTGCAGCTCTATTTTTTCTAACGAAGTAATAGGTTCAATTACCGCACCGTTATTGATTAAAATATCAATAGTTTCCCAAATCGATAAGGCCATCTCTGTTTGTTGTTTTAAAGAAGAAAGGTTTGATAAGTCTATTGGAGCTTCAACCGCTACAAGTCCTTTTGCCATAAGCTTATCCACCGTATCTTTACAGTCATTTACGCTTCTACCCGAGAATATAACTCTATAACCATTTTTGGCTAGCGTGAGACCAATTGATAAACCAATCCCCGTACGAGCCCCAGTAATTAGGCATATTTTCTTTTTTAAATTCTCTGACACTTCTTTTATTTTTTACTTTCAACTAAAATTTTTCAACCCAGGGACGCAACTCTATTTCCCAAGACCAGGAGCTTTTATGTTGTTGATAAAAATGCAAATAGCTCTTTGCGATTTCGTCAGGATCTAAAAGTTTGTATGAGCCGTCTTCTTGTCTCTCTTCGTGATGGGATGCACTTATGCCGCCATCAATAACGAAATGACCTATGTGTATGTTTTGTGGATGTAGTTCTCTTGCTAACGATTGTGCTAGGCCTCTTAATCCAAACTTTCCCATTGCAAACACGGAAGAAAGGGGAAAGCCCTTAACTGCCGCTGACGCACTTGTCAAGAAGATGTTTCCTTCTCCTTTTTTTACCATTCTTTTTGCAGCTTGCTGCGCAACTAAAAAGCCTCCGAAGCACGTTATTTCAATAGCTTTTTTAGTTTCGTGAGGGTCCAAGTCTACAATTGATCCTCTTACCCTAGCTGAAGGGTTGTAGATTACAATTTCCGGTGTTCCTATTACCGCATCAGTTTTCTTGAACAACTCTTCTACATGAATTGGGTCAGCAGCATCACAGTTAAAAACATGAGCATTTGTTTCCTCTTTAAGCACTGCTAATTTTTCTGTATTTCTTGATGCTAAACAAATTGTTTTCTTTTCAGAATGAAACAGTCGCGCTAATGAAGCGCTTAGGCCTAAACCAACACCCACAATCAATACCGAACCTGCCATAAAAGCCCCCAAAGTAATTGTAATTTAATTAATGATACTTATTAAATAGCGCTTAGGTAATCTTTATTTCAGCTTAATTTTATTTTTTCTCTTATCTTTACCGCTGGACAGTTGACATCAAGGTCGACATCCGACCAACATACTGGTGCATCTTTTTGAACGTCATTCTTCAATTTAACATTATTGGCGAGACCTATCGGTAACCCATTTATTTTTTTTGCAAAATCTGCTTGGTAAAGTTTTCCCCAAACAGTAAAGCCTCCTTCACCATCCAATAACTGCCCTTTTTTTAGGTTTTGTTTTGCAGTTGCAATTACATCTCCAAAAAATTCTTTCGTGCATCCGGTAGCTTTCTTTAAAATAGCAGCGGAGAAGATTGATGTGTTCAATTCCATGCCTATAAGATGAAATGGCTTGTACATTGAGGAATATCGCCCGGTATCATCTGTATTCATACCGTATTGGGTAAAACATTTTGATGCATATTCATTTGCTGCTTCAAGCACTACATAAACGCCCCACCTGAGGTCTTTAAAAACTGGTCTTCCGTCTCTTTCTAAAGAAGATACGACTTCAACTGTGCCAGACAACTCTAAAATACCTCCATCAACTTGAGGTCTTAAAACATGAGAGAGATGATCCATTCCAGCTGGAGGAAACTGTAGGCCATTGGGAGGAGGTTTTAACAACGTAGCGTTGCTTATTGCAGCCATTTCCAAAGCTGATTTTGTTCCATCCAAAAAAGAATTAAACATTCTACTATTCATCCCAGCAGACAAACTTTCTTCTCTATTTAGCCCATAGTAATCCCAAACGGTATCGGGTGTACTATAATGATATTCAGGTAGATATTTTGTTCCTTTACCTGCTGCGACCACGTGAAACCCAGACGCACGTGCCCATTCAACGAGTTCCGTAGTAAGAGCAGGTTGATCGCCATAAGCCATAGAATAAACAATACCAGCCTTCTCCGCTTCTTTTGCTAGATATGGTCCGCTCAACACATCAGCCTCAACATTGACCATAACAATGTCCAACCCTTGCTCTATAGCAATAAGTGCATGTTTTGTTCCCTCTACAGGATCTCCGGTAGCTTCTACCAAAACATCTATTTTGGTCTGAGAGATCATCTTTTTCAAATTATCAAAAAATAATACTGACTCTATCTGTTCTTCAGTCCAGCCTACATCTCTGCAATTTTTTTTAGCATTTTCTACGCTGATATCGACAATTGAAATAACTTCTAAACCAATTGTAAACGGTGCTTGAGATAAAAACATGGATCCAAATTTGCCGGCGCCAATTAGTCCAACCCTTACCCGTTCTTGATTGGCTTCTCTTTTTTGAACTTCATTATATAAAAACATCTTTTAATAATTTTCTGACTTTATACTCTAATATTTAATTGCTTTATATACTTTAAATTAATACCACTCTGAAAGGAATATTATATGAAAAAATACATAGTAATGGGGCGTCCCAGGGCAGGATCATTGATCGCTGAGTTTTTGTTAACTGCAGCAAATATTGAGTATGAGTTTAAAAATATATCTATCGAAGAGGCACAGCAGAATGAATTTAAGATTATAAGTCCTTTTTCAAAAATACCGGTTTTAGTCTGTCCAGACGGGCAAACCATATTTGAAACAGTAGCAATTGTGACCCATTTGATAGAAAAATTTCCTCAGTTGGCTCCTCACCGCTCCTCGTCTGAGCGTAACCTTTTATGGCAGTATTTAGCGATGATAGCGACGTCAATATACGCAGGATATCATAGACAGTTTTACTCGCACCGTTATGCGCCTAAAGATGTTGCAGAGGATGTTGGAAAGCTGGCCGCTCAAGACCGTGAAACCGCTTACAAATATATAAATACTAAACTTAATCCCTATTTATTAGGGGAAAACAAATCAGCTGTGGATTATTATTTGTATATGGTAACGAGATGGGACCCTAGTATAGATAATTTACTTAATGATAAAGATAATTTAGGTAAATTTATTGCTCAAATGAAGGAAGATGATGCGGTAAAGAAAGTGTTATTATCTCACAAACTGTAAATTTTAGTTAGCAAGAAGTGCCACAAAAATTATATTAAAAGGAGGATATTTATGTCTATATTTACTGAGGACCTATTTGAAAAGGGTATAAAGCAGAGAGTATCGACGGTTGGAGAGGATTATGTAAAGAAAAACCTGGAAGAAGCGGACGAATTCTCCCGACCTTTTCAAGAAGCAATGACGGCCTGGTGTTGGGGTTTTGGTTGGGGCGATGAAGTAATTGACGCAAAAACACGATCAATGATGAATCTTTCGATGATCGGTGCTCTTGGAAAAATGACAGAGTGGGAAACACATTTTAGAGGAGCAATAAAAAACGGAGTTTCTAAGAATGAATTGCGGGCAATTATACACGTTATTGGTATTTATTGCGGTGTACCACAAGCTGTGGAATGCTTTAGGGTAGCGAGAAAGGTCCTAGAAGAAGAGAATTTAATTTAAAGAAAGAGTGCTGTTTTTTAATATGAATAACATAAAAGAAATGAAACTTTATTCTGATGCTTACAGAATATTCAAGGATTTAAAAGCGCTCGGTTATTCAGAGGACGATAGGCTTAATCTAGAGGACGTCAATCAATTTGACCAATTGCATTATCATGGCACACTAAGTGTTCAAGAGGCTATAAAGACTATTAATATTCAGGAAAATGATAATGTCTTGGAGGTAGGAGCTGGCTGGGGAGGCCCATCTCGATACATTGCTTCTAAAACAAGAGCGCAAGTTTCTGCATTAGAACTGCAGCAAGATTATTCGGAGGTCGGGAAGGAGTTAACACTTAGAACGGGCCTTCAAAGCTTCGTTACACACATAAACCAAGATTTTCTAAATTTTTCACAAAAGGATTCTTGTTTTAATAAAATTGTTTCTTGGTTAGCTTTGTACCATATTCCTTATCGAAAGAAATATACTGACAAACTTTTTAACTTGTTAAATAAAAATGGGATGCTCTTCATTGAAGACCTTACTTTTGGGAGTGGTTTTGAGAGCTCTCATAAAGAAATGTTAGAAAAGAAACTCTTTGCAAATTCATTGGAAAAATATTCTGATTATTTAGATACCTGTGCTAACGTTGGTTTTGAAATTGTTGAGCATAAGGATATGTCATCAGACTGGGAAAGTTTTACAAACGAACGTTTGAAGTTGCTTCAAGCTAATAGAAACAATCACGAAAAAATTCATGGTGTTGAAGGGTATATTTCAATTGAAGAATTCTATAAAACTGCTGCGGAGTGTTTTGCTGAAAATGTTATTGGCGGTATAAGGTTGATTTGTAAGAAAAATTAGGTTCTTACCTCAAGTAATAAATGGAGACAAACAATGGATTTGAAGAATTACGCAAAAAAAGAAAAAATAAAATACTTTATGGTAACATATACTGATCTTTTTGGGGTGCAGAGAGCAAAGCTTGTTCCTGCATCAGCGATATCTGATATGCAAAAAGATGGAGCTGGGTTTGCCGGCTATGCTAGTTGGCTAGATATGACCCCTGCGTACCCAGATATGCTAGCAGTACCCGACCCTCAGAGCGTTATAAAACTTCCTTGGAAAAAGGATGTAGCTTGGCTTGCAAGTAACTGCATGATGGAGGGCGAATTGGTCGAACAGGCACCAAGAAATGTTCTTAACAAAGCTATTGATAGAGCAAAAAAGAAGAGCATGAGGGTAAAGACTGGCATAGAGGCTGAGTTTTTTCTCTTAATGCCTGATGGATCAGCTATTTCTGACCCATATGACAATGCTGAAAAACCTTGTTATGATCAACAGGCTCTGATGCGCCGATACGATGTGATAGCTGAAATTTGTGATTATCTTGGCGTATTGGGTTGGGGTCCTTATCAAAATGATCATGAAGATGCCAATGGTCAATTTGAAATGAATTTTGAATTTGATGACGCTTTACGAACTGCAGATAAACACTCTTTTTTCAAATTCATGGTTAAATCCGTTGCTGAAAAGCATGGACTTAGGGCGACTTTTATGCCAAAGCCAATTGAAAGATTAACAGGCAATGGTTGTCATGCTCATATATCAGTTTGGGATTTAAAGGCTAAGAAAAATGTTTTTGCTAGTAAGAAGTCAGATATTGGTTTGTCAAAAGAGGGTCTTAACTTTCTTGGAGGCATTATTAGTCACGCTAAGGCTATGGCTGCGATCACAAATCCAACTGTAAATTCCTATAAACGAATTAATGCTCCAAGAACTTTAAGTGGGGCAAGTTGGGCGCCAAATACTATTACTTGGACGGAAAATAATAGAACTCATATGGTAAGAGTGCCCGACGCGGGAAGATTTGAACTAAGACTTCCTGATGGGGCGACCAATCCTTATTTGTTGCAAGCAGCTATCATTACGGCAGGGTTAAATGGCGTTGATAAAAAGTTAGATCCAGGGGAAAGATCAAATACAAATATGTATGAAGATGCAAAAGCAATTGCCAAGGCTGAAAAGTTGCCATTGAACTTACTTGATGCTTTGCGAGCCTTTGATAAAGATAAAAGCTTTAAAGAGGGATTAGGAAAAGCCTTTTCTGATTCATTTATTAAGCTCAAAATGGAAGAATGGCATTCTTACACCGCACATTTTTCAGAATGGGAAAAAAGAAATACTTTGGATATTTAGAGTACTACACCTCTTTTTAGCTCTCGGATAGTCCTTTAATTTTTTCTAGGAGCTCCTTATTTATTTTTCTAGGGCTGTTATCTAGTCTATTACGATGTCGTCTTTCCCCAGGAAGCCGTATTCCTTTTAACTGTTTAATTTCCTTGAAGAATCCTTCGCTATGAGTATTCCAGTCTGGTCCAGCTATAAGCTCAGGGTTAATAGCTAGGACCAGTTCGCCTCCCTTTGCCGGTCCTCCATCATTATTATCAGTTTTTGCTGCTTCAAAAGAAAAATTGTCTCCGGTTAATCCTGCAGAAAATAGTTCGATCATCATAGATATAGCTGACCCTTTATATCCTCCAAAAGGTAATAACACTCCTTTTAATATTTCTTTCGGATCATCAGATGGTTTCCCATCAGGCCCAAGACCTGTCCCATGAGGAACGGGATGTCCGTCTCTTGCTGCGATCTGAACATCCCCCATTGCAAGTGTTGAAGTAGCCATATCAAAAACTAAAGGGGTTGAATTTTTTCTTGGCCAAGCAAAGGAAATGGGATTTGTTCCAAAAAATGGTTCAGTTGCGCCAGCTGGTGCAACTGAAGGTTTATAAACTGTACATGCAATACCTGACAATCCTCTTTCAGCCAAGTACTCAGTCTCTGGCCAAAGCGCCGCAAAATGGAAACTATTTATGAGTCGCATTACAGCTATTCCATGTTTTAGAGCCGCTTCTGACAGCACTGGTAAGCTTTTTTCAAGTGAATAGGGAGCATAACCTAGATTTCCGTCAACGGTTATGACGGATGGCATGCTAGAAGTTATTTTCGGCTCTGCCTTTCCATTTACTTTACCTGATTTCAAGGATGCAACGTATCCAGGAATTCTGAAAAGGCCATGCGACAATGACCCATCTCTTTCTGCGGTTGAGACAGTTCTTGCAATAGCAGATGCATTTTCTTTATTACAACCAAATTTACTCAACACATTGAATGCTAAATCATATATCTGTTCAACAGTGAGTGTTTCTGTCTCTATAGCGCTCATCGTAATAATCCTTTTTAGTCAACTGCAGCCAATCCTTCAACTTCTACTTTAATATCTGGTCTGAAAAGTCCTTTTACGTAAATAAATGACATAGATGGCCTTGGCGATGGTAAAAATTCATCGGCAGCAGACTTAATCTTTACCCAATCAGGTTCATCAGTCATGAAAACGGTTATTTTTGCTATATCCTCTTTCGTGCCACCTTGCGATTCAACAATCAAATTTATATTTTGTAATGCTAATCGATACTGGTCTTCTAAACTTTCAGCGATTTCACCTTCTATATCGTTTCCAATCTGTCCAGATATTGATAATAGTTTTTTCCCCGCTGGTATAATAGCCACATTTGAATAATTAGCAGCAGGTTTTGGTGCGTTGGATGGATTAAGAAAGGTAATTGTCATTTGGTAAGCCTTATTAGTTCTCGTTAACTTAATTATGATATCGTAATAACTGTTTGCATGAAATTAAATTAACTTCGACATGACGACATTTCTGAGACCTTGACTTTGAAAAGCCAAAAGAACTAAAATTATCTTAGTGCTAGCTTTATAGGAGTAATTTTATTATGGCAACTTATGAATGTGCTAAATGTGGAATGGCAGTAAATGCTTTTTGTGCTAAATGTGAAACTGCACTAGAGAATGACTTTGTTACCGGTGATGAAGGAAAAAAAATACAAGTGTCAGTTTGTCCAAATGGCCATGGAAAGATAAAGTCACCCACTTGTTGTGGCGCTGACATGGATTGCAAAGGTTAATCTCTATATGAATGATTTGAGTCCCGAAGAGGAATTGACGCAATTAAAGCGAGAGCTTTCTAAGTTAAAACTAGAAGCTAATTTACGAAAATCTCTATCAACTCAGCTTGAGGCGCAAAAGAAAATAGCCGATCAGGCTAAGGAAGAAGCTTTAAAAAAATCAGAAGAATTGGAGGGTATTTCTGGTAAATTAGCTAAGTATCTATCTCCTCAGATCCATGAACAGATTTTCAGTGGAAAGCAAAGTGCAGAGGTAACAAGTTCTCGAAAAAAATTGACTCTTTTTTTCTCTGATATCGTAGGTTTTACAAGCATTTCAGATGAATTGGAGTCTGAGGAAATCACAAGCTTAATCAATTTTTATCTTAACGAAATGTCTATTATTGCTCTCAAATATGGTGGCACTATAGATAAGTTTATTGGTGACTCTATTATGATTTTCTTTGGAGACCCAACAACGAAGGGGCCAGAAGAAGATGCTAAGCTTTGTGTTGAAATGGCTGTTGAGATGCTTGAAAAAATGGATGAACTAAAAGGTTCTTGGGGAAAAAACTTTTCATTGAGAAATGATCTTGAAATACGGATTGGTATTAATACAGGGTATTGCACTGTTGGCAACTTTGGGAGTAATGAAAGATTAGATTATACAGCTGTTGGTGGAACCGTTAATCTTGCCTCCAGGCTTGAGAGTGTTGCGAACGCAGGCTCTATTTGTATATCAGAAGAGACATATCTTTTGGTGAATTCTTTCTTTAAATTTCATGACCCAAAAGAGATAGACGTAAAAGGATACTTGAGAAAAATAAAATATTATGAGCTCGATCGAGATACCAAAGTAGATAATAACCAAATTATTACTTTAACTGGAAACGGTTTCAATATTTCAATAGATAAGGAAAAACTTACACAGCAAGAATATACTCAAATAAAGATCGCAATTGATAATATACAAGCTCAAGAAAGTTAAAAAAATTTTCTTTTCACTTTATGTTTTCTGTTTAAATATATGAAAAAAAATACTTTTGTTACACATCTTGAATGCTCCATTTCTGGTAAACGGTATGAAAAAGATCTTGTTCATGGTTTGTCGGATAAAGGGAAGCCATTATTAGTTCGATATGATCTGGAGAAAATTAAAGAAGTAGTTTCAAAGGACTACATAAAAAAAACAGATAAAAACGGTTTTTGGCGTTATTCATTTCTGTTGCCGGTTGAGAAATCAAACATAATATCACTGGGAGAGGTTTTAACTCCTTTGATCTCGCTTGATAATGTAGCCAAAAAATTAAACCAAAAGGGAGATTTATTGGTTAAAGACGAAGGATTACTGCCCACTGCTTCTTTTAAAGCACGTGGCTTAGGTGTTGCTGTATCAATGGCAAAACAATTTGGCATACGTCACTTGGCAATTCCATCGAATGGTAATGCCGGTGCTGCGATGGCAGCCTACGGAGCAAAGGCTGGAATAAAATGTACGGTATTCTGCCCAGACGACACTCCTGAGATAAATATCAGAGAAATAAGTAGACTTGGAGCTGAAATCTTTAAAGTTAATGGTCTTATCAATGATTGTGGAAAAATAGTACGTGAAGGCAAGAATGAAGTAGGGTGGTTTGACGTTTCAACTTTGAAGGAGCCGTATCGCATTGAAGGTAAGAAGACAATGGGTTTAGAGTTAGCTGAGCAATTAAACTGGGAGTTGCCAGATGTTATTTTTTACCCAACTGGAGGAGGAACTGGTTTAATTGGGATGTGGAAAGCGTTTTCAGAGCTACAAAAGCTAGGATGGGTTGGAAAAAAATTGCCTCGTATGGTGGCAGTACAAGCTGACGGGTGCGCTCCGATTGTCGATGCATGGCGGCAAGGCAAAGAGACGGCGGAGTTATGGGAAAATGCTAATACCATAGCAGCAGGGATACGTGTACCAGTCGCAGTAGGAGACTTTTTAATAATCAGAGCCGTTAATGAAAGTGACGGCTTTGCAATTTCCGTAAGTGATAATGAGATTGTTGAAGCAAGAGATTTCGTCTCAAAAACCGAAGGAACTTTATTGTGCCCGGAAGGAGCCGCTACTCTCGCCGCATTTGAAAAATCTTTAAGCGAAGGGCTGATTTCAAATAATGATCGTGTTGTTCTATTTAATTGCGCTTCCGGTCTGAAATATTCTCTACCTGACGTAAAAAATACATTAAATAAAAATCAATCTGTAGATTATTCTATGTTCTAAACTTGTTTTGAGGAGTGAACGAAGATGTTTCTCCTTCTCTTGGGTCAGTAACAAAAATTTTTCGTTCTGGATGCATTCCCGCTCCAAACACAGCAGAAACAGCTGAATGCCTCATCTTATGCAATAAACGCGTATCAGCATTTCCAACAGCGGGATGGATACCATTGTTTTCTTTCACTTTTTTCTGCCAATCTTTCATTCTTTCGTCGTAGGTATTTTTGTTCTCAAGTTCCACACAATTAATTTCATTCTTATTTAAATCAACGATTATTTGATCACCTTCGTCAATGAGCGCGATTGGACCTCCCACTGCTGCTTCGGGCCCTACATGCCCAATTACTAAACCAACTGAGCCACCCGAAAAGCGGCCATCCGTCATAAGTGCAACTACGATGTTTTTTTCTCTACAAAGTGTTGTTATTCGTGAAGTTGAATCAAGCATTTCAGGCATTCCAGGACCTCCTACCGGCCCTTCATATCTGACAACTATCATATCAAAGTTTTCAAAAACCTCTGGTCTTTTGTCCAAGGTATCTAATAAAGCTTGTTCCCCATCAAATATTTTAGCCTGCCCTTTAAATACATTATTTTCAAGCCCTCCCTCTACTCCAGCAAGTTTTAGAATTGAGCTATATTCTGGAGACAAATTACCACCCAAGACACGTAGTCCACCCGTCGGTTTATAGGGTGATGAAACACTATATATTACCTCATTATCTGGATTAGGTGGCGACAATCTTTTTATTTGTTCAGAAAGGGTTTCACCAGTACAGGTCATGGTATCTCCATTCAATAAGCCTGCTTCCAATAGATTTTTAACTATAACTTGTACGCCTCCCTTTGTGTCAATATCCACCATCGAATATTTCCCAAAAGGTCTAGCGTCTATAATAACTGGCACAACATTTTTTGATAAATGGTTGAATTCTTCTGAACTCATAATGTCTTGAGAAAAATTTTTGTAGCCCGCAGCCCTCGCGATCTCTGGAGCATGCAGCATTACATTTGTTGAGCCTCCAACAGCCATTGCAACTATTATGGCATTTCTTATCGACTCTCTTGTTACGATGTCTCTGGGAGTTATGTTTTTTTCCATCATTTTTTCAAGAAATTCAACAAGCTGTTGTGGAAATTCATCAAGCCTTCTGCTGTCTTGTGATGCGGGAGATACCATGTGCAAAGGCTGCATGCCTACAACACCAATAAACGTTTGCATCGTATTATAAGTGAACATTCCTCCGCAACTCCCAAATCCTGGACACGCCTCTAATGCAATTCGTTTTTTAAACTCTTCATCTGGATTGCCAGCAATTTGATAACTGGAAATAATATCAATAGGCTCACCAGTTTTTGAGTCTTTGCCTGGTCGTATAGATCCGTCAGACATGATAATAGCCGGTCTGTTATGTTCTAAAACTGCAGCGAGTGTTCCTACTGGTGGTTTGTCACACGCTACTACTGCAATAACTCCTTCTAATCCTGAGGCGCTTAAGTGTTCACACATTGAATCATTTGTTACTTCTCGTCCAATTAAGGAATATCTCATTTCCTTAGTTCCATTGCGTATTCCATCTGAAGTAGCTATGGTGAACTCAGGTTGCACTAACCTCATTGATAATTGCTCTGGATCTGTCCCTATTCTATTCTTTAAAATTTCGTGAATTTTTTCTACTTTGCTTGAAACACCTATATAGCATTGCGAGTCGCCCTTGTTTCCAACAACACCAACCGAGGGTTCATGTATTAAATCAACATCTGTTCCCAGTTCTCTTGCAATCCCAAAGGTTTGAGAATTTCTTCCTGGATTTTTATCAATTAATACTGTTTTTGAGTTTCTCATTTTTAATGCCTACATAGTTTTGTTCGTGTCGTAAATTTATTATAATTTTTACTCTAAAACAAGATAACAAAAATTAGTATGTAAAAGATTTTTTGGTTCAAACAGAAGCAGTACGCTTCCACTAGATCAATTAATGTAAATACCTTTTAATCAAGTTTTGGAAAACAAACAAACACAGGCTTTACCATTTTTTATATTTAGATTCTTATTATCTTTATTATAGACCTTGACTTCATTTAGCTCAAAGCAATCAATAATATTGGTTTCATTATGAGCTTTGAACTGTCTTTCAAAGCCTTTTGAATGGTAGTGATCAAAGTTAATTCCAATTACAAATTTGGTGCCTGAATTAAAATGAGAAATCAAGCGCTTCAGAGTTTCTGAACCCAGGTGCCCGTGTGTAAATGTCCCAGCGCTTACTACAGCTGAATAATCTTGTAATAATGAGTCAAGAGGGTCTTCAAGATTAAGTTCAAGCAAATTTCTATATAAGTTTTTTTCTCTAGATATTTGTATCATATCTTGTGATATATCAACTCCGTCTATTACAGCATTTGGAGCTTTCTTTTTAATTTCGTTTGCGACTAACCCAGTGCCACAGCCGATATCACAGATAGGTCCATCTATTGTAAACTTCTCAACTAGAAGATTTGCCACAACAGTAGGGTAAGTGTAACCAAGATCTTTTACAAAAACACTGTCGTAGAAAGGTGCAAAACCTTCATAGTATTTCTTGTTGTCATCTGGAGTTATTAGGTTGTAAGCTCCCTTAAGAAGATCCAACGCATTTTTTTTTGTCTTGCTCATAACAGTACCAATATTCCATAGTTCTTTGCTGCAAAAAAGGAAAATGTGTGAAAATTGAACTTTTGGCTTATTTGAAAGGTTAGTGACTTGAATAAGATTGATAGAGCAGCCTATGTGGTAGAGCGGTTGGATGAAATTTATCCCGAGACACCAGTGCCTCTATATCATAAGAGTAAATTTGAACTACTTATTGCCGTTTTGCTTAGTGCACAGTGTACTGATGAAAGAGTTAATCAAGTTACCCCACAACTTTTTTCGCTTGCAGACAATCCGTTGGATATGAGTAAATTAAAAGCAGAAAAAATTTATGAAATTATTAGGCCATGTGGTCTTGCACCACAAAAATCTGCAAATATCTCTAAATTGTCTGTTATGATTATTGAAAAACATCAGGGTCAAGTTCCCTCAAGCTTTGAAGATCTCGAGCAACTTCCTGGTGTCGGACATAAAACTGCAAGTGTCGTAATGTCTCAGGGGTTTGGGTTCCCAGCATTTCCAGTTGATACGCATATCCATAGGCTCGCACAGCGTTGGGGTTTAACCAATGGAAAAAACGTGACGCAAACAGAGAAAGATTTAAAAAAGCTTTTCCCTGAAGAAAGGTGGAATAAATTACACCTACAGATAATCTTTTATGGTAGATCCCACTGCACAGCAAGGGGGTGTGATGGAACTGTATGCGAGATTTGCACGACATGCTTCCCCCAAAGAAAAAAACCTTTTAAGGCAAAAAAACCATAGTACTGGATAAAAACCATAGACATAATTTTTGACATTGATGGAACTATTTTAGATATCTCGCATAGAGTAAAGTTTGTTTTGCAGGACCCCAAAGACTGGAAAAACTTTTATAGCAATATGAATAAAGATCGACCAATCGAGGAAGTTTGTGCTTTGTTGAAGTCTTTGCTTAAAGATGACACCAATCAAATCATTTTTTGTACCGGTAGGGTTGAAGACTATAGGAAAAAGACAATTGAACAGCTAAATCAAATATTAAAAGGTAATAAAAATATTGATATAGATAGTTGCCTGTATATGAGACCAAAAGGTGATTTCAGAAAAGATTTTATGGTAAAAAGGGATCTCTATAAAAGAATGATTGTTGATGGGTTTAATCCAGTCTTAGTATTTGAAGATAAAATTACGGTAGTTGAAATGTGGAAAGAGATTGGTTTAAGATGCTTAAGGGTTACAGGAGCTAAATAATTTAGAATGAAAATGAAACGCACTATAATAAGGCCCAACGGGGTGCCAAATTCTATATCAGAGCAGGTTGCAACTCCTATTATGCCATCGGTTGTTTATGCTTCTCAATCTCCCAATGCACTCGATGAACAATATGAAGGCAAGCAAAAAGGTTATACATACGCAAGAGAAGGGCATCCTAATGCGGAAATCTTAGCTCGTTTGATTGATAAACTTGAAGGGAGCGCCACCGGTCTGGTTGTGAGTTCAGGAATGGCTGCCATTTCGTCTCTTATTATGGGCACCTTGTCTTTGGGAGACCATGTTTTAGGGGGTAGCCAATTATATGGTCGTACATTGAGACTGATGCGTGAAGATTTGCCTAGATTTGGAATACAAACGTCGTTCGCTGATCCAACAAATATTGACTCAGTTAAATCCGAGATTAGAAAAAATACAAAAATGATCTTAATTGAGTGTGTATCTAACCCAACACTTAGGGTTGCCGATATAGAGGGCATCGCAAATTTATGTAAGAGAAACAATATTTTATTGGCTGTTGATAATACGTTTACAACACCTGCATCTATTAAGCCTTTTGAGTATGGCGCCGATTTTGTTATTCATTCTATTACTAAATTGTTATCTGGTCACTCCGATACTACATTAGGGTATGTATCATCAAAAGATCAAAACAGGATGGAAGCGATTTACAACTTTTCTGTTTCAATTGGTGCAACTCCAAGTCCTTTTGATTGTTGGCTGGCTGAAAGAGGTCTTGCTACATTTGGATTAAGATTTGAAAAAGCACAAAAAAACGCACAAATCCTTGCAGAAGCCTTGAAGAAAAATAGCAAGGTTAAAAAAGTACTTTACCCTACCATGTCAGAGCACCCTGATATATCTCTTGCAAAGCAACTCTTAAAGGGAAATGGCTGCAATATGGTAAGTTTTGAAATCGGTGATAATAGGATAGATTCAAATAAATTTATTGAAAATATAGAGGGTATAGCATTTGCTCCTACATTAGGAGATATTGGAACTACAATATCGCATCCCGGGAGTAGTTCACATAGATACCTTGATCTACGTGCTCGTAAAGAGCTTGGTATATCCGAAGGCTTCTTCAGAGTATCTGTTGGTCTTGAAGATCCAGATGAATTAGTAGGCTCTATTGAAAGAGCGTTAAAAGCCATATAGCGATTACTATCAGAAAAAGTCTAAATTATTCGTTCAATAAAACGTTTTAGCCTTTCGCAAGACAGGTTTATCATCTCATCAGGAACCGTTAAACTTATGCGTACTAAATGGTTTGCATTTTCTCCAAATGATGCGCCTGGCATGAGCGCCAATTTTTCTTCCTCTAGAAGTTGTTTAACAAAAGCGTCGCTACTTAGTCTTGTTTTAGATATATCCGCAAGTAGGAACATTCCTGACTGCGGCATTATTGGTTCCACTTTATTTGTTTTTTTTAGAGCTTCATAAATATTTACGGCCCTATGATAATATGAATCCCTCATTTTTTTTGCAGTATGAAAATCATTCTCAAGCGCATATGCTGTCATATCAGCTATAAAAGGCTGGTTACCAAAAAGCATTGTTTCAGAAAGAGGCAAAACCGCATCGCAAAAATCTTTGGGACCCACCAACCATCCACTTCTAAACCCCGGCGCTGCATGTGATTTCGAAATACTTGAGACAACAATAGTGCGATGCAATGCGTCTCGAACACTTAATGGTGAGTAAAAATCCGCTGTATTATCAAAATCATAAATTAGGGATGAATAGACTTCGTCTGAGATTATCCACAAATCGTTTTGGAGACAAACTTCAACAATTTCTTCTATTTCTTTTTTAGCCAATATTGCTCCAGAAGGATTATGTGGATTATTCAAAAGAAGAACCTTACTTTTGCTTGTTACAGAGTTAGTTAAATCGCTAGGATTCATCCGAAAACTATTTTCTTTTTTTAGTTCTATTCTTTTCACCGTTCCGCCTGCAGCGGCTACAACCCCTTCATAGGTTGCGTATAGCGGATCTCCTAAAAGAACCTCATCTCCTGCATTAACTAAGCCCATAATCGATGCAAAAAGTGAGGTTTGAGTGCCAGGGAAACACAAGACATTACTTTCGGTGATATTAAGCCCACATTCGTCATTATACTTATTTACTAGGCTGGAAACTAAGTTTTGTTCTCCTCTGCCATTGGAATAACCTGTTCTACCTTCTTTAATGGCCTTGATCGTAATATTGGCGAGTTCGTCTGAAACTGAAATATCAGGTTGGCCTATGGTCAACAAAATTACATCAGGATCTATTTCAGCCAGTTTCTTTGCTTTCAAATGGGGCGTCCATTTTTCAGAGCCTAATTTTGCTACTCTTTTTGTTATTGATGCGAATTGCACGATATTTACATTCCTTTTAACGAAAAAATACACTATTTTCTAAAAGACATGACCTCAACATGCAAGTTTTTGTCTGCTCTTTTCTTCTATACAAGACTTTTATCGATAAAAAAAAGTCTAGTTTATATACTGTTCTCATTTGTTTTTTTTCTTAATGTTTTTCATTCTTATGCTCAGGAAATAGTGACCCCTGACATCATAAGAAAAATTCCTCATGATAGTAAGGCTTTTACTCAGGGTTTTATCGTAGACAAGGGAATATTTTATGAAAGTACCGGTCTATATGGAAATTCAAGTTTAAGAAAATATAATAAGCACTCTGAAAAATTGATAAAAAAAATTCCATTGGAGGATAAGTTTTTTGCTGAAGGACTTACTTTACTCAATGGTAAGCTCTATCAACTGACTTGGAAATCGGGAGTTATGTTCGTATACGATAAAATTACTTTCGAGATATTAAAAATTTTATCGTATAATGGAGAGGGTTGGGGGCTTACCAGTAACAACAAATATTTAGTAATGAGTGATGGGAGTAACATCTTAAAATTTCGTGATCCGATTACCCTTCGGGTCATAAGGTCAATAGCTATTACCTACAATGGATTACCTGTGAACAATCTTAATGAGCTAGAGTTTGTTGGAAATGAGATTTGGGCGAATATATGGAAATCTGACTTAGTAGCATGTATTGATAGTGCTACCGGCGAATTAGTAAGATGGATTGACTTTTCATCAATAAGTGAAAGAACTGGAGCCGAAGATGTGTTGAATGGGATAGCTTACGATAAAGTTGAAGACCGAATTTTTGTAACTGGAAAATTTTGGAATTCTATATACGAAGTATCAATCCAAGAGCAGTAGGAACGCTCATGTGCTACTTAAATCTATTTGGAGAGACTCGCTTTTGCAGCTGTCCAAAACTTGATTTTTCCCCTAGAATAATTTCACTAGCCATTTTGCTTGCAGCGGCTGACGTTTGGAAGCCATACCCTCCTTGACCTGCAAGCCAAAAGAAACCGGGGACAATGCTATCAAAGCCAATAACAAGAGTGCGATCAGGTGCAAAAGTTCGAAGGCCTGCCCAACTTGATGTAATTTTTTTAACAGAATAGCTTACAACTTCCTCAAAATTAAAAATGCCTTTTGCTAAGTCCTCCTCATTTGCATACGCGTCATGAGGAAAAGACTTGGTTTCTTCCGATGGGGAGACAATCATTTCTCCTGCATCAGGTTTTGCGTAAAAAGCTTCATTTAGTCCAAAAGCCATCGGCCAACTTTTATGATTACCACTATCATCAGGAGCAGGCACTCTAGCTATTGACCTTTTAAGAGGTAAAAAGCCCAAAGGTTTGATGCCACATTTCAATGCTAATTCATCTACCCAAGCTCCTGCTGCATTTACAATTACGTCACAAATAAATGTATTTCTATTCGTTGTAATTTGCCACTTTCCTTCTTTAAACTCAGCAACAATTACTTTGGAACCGGTATAAATTTCTGACCCATTGGCTTTTATATCTTTTGCAAAATGTTGCAATATTTTATCT
>CACHJY010000012.1 GCA_902580265.1 uncultured Alphaproteobacteria bacterium | reverse complement strand
CATCGATGCCAGGTTATTTGCCAGCATACTAAACAGAAAGCTCTTGATGGATGGAAGGATGACGAAAGTAAGGATTGATATAATTGATGAGCCCGGAATGTTAGCTAGAATTTCAAATTTAATTGCCAAGTATGGAGGTAATATCATAGAAATCTATCATCAAAGGATGTTTAATGACGTTCCAGTTAAAAATGCAAAAATTGATGCCATCATTGAAGCGTTGAGCGTAGAACATATTGCCTCAATAATTAAGGCTTTAAGGGATGATGGGTTTCAAGTTTCGGAAATAATGGAAAAATCATAAGTTTCTAATTATTTGACATATATCTTCTTTTATTTATTTTTAAGGCATGAGATTGAAGGACATTGTTTTTAAATCAAGAAAAGTCAATAGAGCTTTTGCGTGGGCAGCTCACACTTTCACTGCGTCCGGACTTATTTTCGGTTTTCTAGGCTTATTAGCGATACTAAATGGTGAACAAACTTTAGCTTTTTTATTTATGGGGTTAGCTTTAATTATTGATGGTGTTGATGGCACCCTAGCTAGATATGTTAATGTGGAAGAAGCTCTTCCTGAAGTAGACGGAAGTACTTTAGATAACATTATCGATATGTTTAATTACTCAATACTTCCTGTATTAATGATTTATTGGTTTTCGATGGTTCCATATAATCTCGTTCATCTAACTTGCATTTCTATTTTGTTGGCTAGTTGTTACACGTTTTCAGATAAGAATATGAAAACAACAGATTATTATTTTAAAGGTTTTTCTGCCCTCTGGAATTTACTGGTGTTCTTTCTTTTTATTTTAGAGCTTGGACTTTGGTTTAATTTCGGTGCAGTATGCTTATGTTTAATATTGACTTTTATTCCGATAAAAATAATTCATCCATTTAGAGTTAAAGAGCTACGCAATTCCTCAATATTGATGGTTGGTGTTTGGTCAATAAGCGCAGTTTTTCTTATACTGCATAAACACACTTTTTTATTACAGCAATTTCATGCGATGATTTTTGGACTATGGCTAATTAGCACAGCTTATTTTGTGTGGATCTCCCTAAGGAGATCCTTTAAACAAAATACTTAGTTATGATCCAACTTGGCTTAAATATTTTTCAAGCCGCTCTTTGGACTTTTTTGGCACTTTTTTTCCTTTTAAAAAGTCATTAGGGTCTGCCGAGTCGCCAACTTGGATTAGAGCTACCATTCCATTTGCGTAATGTGGTGTACAACGGATCCCATAAAGTCCCTCAACCTCCACCTTATAAGTAAATTTCTTGTTAATTTTACTCTTGAATTTTTTTGCTCCCTCAGGGATTAATCCCTTTATGGACGCAGCCATGTGCCCCTTATCCGTCGGTAGAAAAATGATATTGTCACCTACTTGGGCTTTTATAAAGGAAGGCTCGAATACCATTTTTCCTTCTTCGCCTTTATTTAGCATTTTAACTTCAATGTCTGCTGCGAAAACAGCTGCTGATACGAAAAAACTAACCAACAATGTTACCGTTAATGAAAAAAGTCTCATATTATCCTCCTATACAATATGTAACCCCCAGATTGTAACATGGAGTAAATTTAAGTGGTGTCAACCAAAAATATATAAAAACCCTAAGGACATTTTTTTTCTAATTAGACTCCAGTTTTTTTTTGTCGTCGCACAAAAATAAAGCTTTGGACACAAAAATATACATAAACAAACCCCGTCACCAACAGCATAAGCTTTGATAATCCAGCATAATAATTAGTAAACATACCTCTAAAAAAGTCCATGCCACCCAAAAAAGCGATTATGCCAATCACTACTGCTATATGCATCAAAGCTTTCCTAAATGTCGGTTTTATCGTTGATATAAGGCCAATAAGCGCAAGCGGCGCGCCAATGAATGAAGGTACCATAGAAGTTATAGAAGAACTCCCTGAGATTGATGATATAGCAAAACCCCAAATGACCATAAACAGGCCATACAGTATTGTTAAAAGCTCTATGGACAGTGAGAAGACCCTAAAATCTTCGTTATTATGAGTATTTTCAGACATCTAATTTCCTCCAGTATGTTTTTTTAAATGTTCCAAATCACAGATATCTAGGCATTTGATGTTCGTTGCTTCAAGAATAACTTTCGGTGCTTTACCTGCCAATCTAGCTTCTTCCCACCTTGATGCACAAAGACACCAACGATCCCCATCCTTCAAACCTTCAAATTGATATTCTGGTCTAGGTGTAGACAGATCATTTCCTCGTTCTTTTGAAAACTCAAGGAACTCTGATGTCATTATTGCACAAACAGTGTGACTGCCTCCATCTCTAGGATCCCAGCTACAACAACCGTCTCTCAAAAACCCAGTTAATGGGTTGCTAGAACAAGGCTCGAGTGTTGTACCAACTACATTTCGTTGCGATTTTCTAGGGTCAAAGTAATCTTTCTCATCAAACATTTTTTATACTCCTTGATAACCTTTGCATTGCTGTTTTTACTAACATATAAATAATTAGACCAAACTTAAGTTATATCTAGCTAAGTGGAATATTATTGTCATCTTTCTTATTTTGGTAGTCGTACGACAAACTGTCATACATTGATGATATCCGCTCAGATATCTTCAATAAATTATCTTTGCTAGCTGGCTCTAGCATATCAATCAGCTCTCTTATTGCATAACATTTCCAAAAATAATTTTCTTTACTATATGCTCCATCCGATCTTCCAAATACTTCAGACATAATGTCTAAATCATGAGCTATATTAAAAGTCTTCTTTGTATCTTGATAGTTAAAAAAATAGTAAATAGTGTTAAAACCGGCCCAAGTAATAGCTGATAAACACATAGGGCAAGGCTCATGTGTTGACAAAAATATAAGATCATCCGTAGACCTGTTTTTGTTTTCGGCAAAAAATTTGTTCAACGTAGATATTTCTCCATGAAAGAGCGGGTTTTCAGTTTCTTGATTCACTCCAATAGTCATGGTTGAATAGTCATTTTTGGTCAAAATGGCACCTCCAAAAACTTTATTACCTTTTGCAACACTTTTTTTTGTTTCTGGAATTATTTCTTCTTCAATAACCTTTAAAGCTCTTTCTATGAACTTTTTCATAATGGTATACCCACGTAGTTTTCGGCGAAATGCGCTTGTGCAAAATTTGAGTGAGAAAGATGTTCTAATTCACTTATTTTTATTTTCCTATCGAATTCTTTAGTTTCAGGAAATTCATGCATCAAAGTAGTCATCCACCAACTAAACCTCACTGCTTTCCATATTCTTTTTAAAGCTGTTTTCGAGTAATTAGATATTTTCTTATCACCCTCTCCTCTATAAAAGGATATAAGGCCTTCGGATAAATAATGCACATCTGAAACCGCTAGATTTAAACCCTTAGCTCCAGTTGGGGGCACAATGTGAGCAGCGTCTCCTACGAGAAAGAGATTCCCGTATTGAAGCGGCTCGACCACGAAACTTCTCAACGGAGCGATAGATTTCTCAATTGAAGGGCCAGTCCTTAAATTATCCTTTGCATTCTCGGGTAGTCTTTTAATTAGTTCCTTCCAAAAATAATCATCCGAATAGTCCTCTGCTCTAGTATTCACATCACACTGAAGATAGTATCTTGAAAGATTATTATTCCTCATCGAGCATAAGGCAAATCCATCACTAGTGTTAGCATAAATCAACTCATCACTGATGGGAGGCGTTTCAGACAAAATACCTAACCAACCGAATGGATATATTCTTTCATACTCTTTTCTTTGGTTTAAGGGGATACGTTGCCTACTAACGCCATGAAATCCATCACAGCCTACAATAAAGTCGGACACAATTTTATTTTCTTTCCCCATTTCATCTTCAAATCTTACCTCCGTCTTTGAAGATTTTGGGTCAATAATATTTACGTTTTTTACTTTGAAAAAGATATTAGCCTCTCTTTCCTCTTGCTTTTGATATAAATCTTTTGTTACTTCAGTTTGTCCAAAAATTGTAACACTTTTACCCACGGTCTCTGAAAAAGAAACTCTGAAACCTTTATTTTCTGAAGACAGGTAAGTACCTTCATGAACAAACCCATCATTGTCTATTCTTTCACCTACACCAGCTTGCTTCAATATTTCCACACTCCCGCTCTCCAAAACACCTGCTCTTATTCTTGATAATACATGGCTTTTGGTGTGTTTCTCCAGAACGATGGTCTCTAGACCCTCATTCATAAGCAACTGGGATAATAATAGGCCTGATGGACCACCACCTATAATCGTTACTTGTGTTTTAAAATTTATCATAATTAAAAAAGCGAAGGAGGCTTAACAGCCTCCTTCGGTGACTGACGATTTAATGTCAGACCCCTTTTTGCCCCTCGAAAATTTTTGTCGAGAGGGTATCTATGTCTGCCACCAACATCGAATAATCACTAGACATCAGACCACCTCCTTTCGATTGTTAAACTCTAATTTATAATGTAAGATATTTTGTATTCTTCTCAAACTATAAAATTGATACTTGACACAAAGATCAGCAAAAACTGTTTGAGCCAAAATTTATAGCTTATTGAAAGAATTGAGATGTCTGTTGAAAAAGCTCTGATTTATGCAGTAATGAAGGTCTACCAAAGCAAAGGTGTTGGGAAATTTTTTTCAATCAATTTTTTGAAGGAATCTGATAATGAATTTGTTTTTGAAGTGCGCTTTCCTCCTGATTGTTTAAATCCCCAAGGAAATGTACAGGGTGGAATGATTACGAGTGTTCTAGATGATTGTACTGCACTATGTGTTTTGTTTTCTACTAAAGGCGAAAGATTTCCCAACACAACCGACTTTCACACAACATTCCATCGGCCATTGTCGTTAGAGCCTGCAATAATAAAGGCATCCATATTGAAAATAGGCAAAAATATCGTTTCAGTAGAAGGTAAGGTTTTTAAAGAAAAGAATAAATTGGTAGCTTCCTGTCTTCATACAGGGTTCCTTTTCAATACACATGGAATGATTAAATAGTTTTCAGTAATCTATTTGGGTAACGTCATATTCATATTTACGAGAATAACACCAATGACTATTAGAGCTAATCCAATCAGAGACAAAAAGTTGATAGATTGATTAAAAACGAAATAAGATACAAAGGCCAAAGTAAAGATTCCTAGTCCACTCCAAGTAGCATACATAATCGCAATAGGAATAAAGTTCACAACGATTGACAAAAAGTAAAAGGAAATACCGTAGAGTAAGACTAGAGATATAGTAGCTTTTACGTTTGTGAAGTTTTGAGACGCGGGTAACAAAAGAGTACCACACACCTCAAAGACAATTGCAGCCAGAAGGCAGAGATATGCTATTATTGGCTGCATTTTTTATAAACTTTTTCCATATATTTTGCTTTCTAGCATAGGCAAAAACTTTTTACCATTCTCATTCTGGGGATCGATCTCAATTAGTCTCTTGTATGATTTATACGCTTCAATAAAATTGCTATTGTGAATATGAATAAGCCCAGAACCAGATATTGCTCCAAAGTGACGAGGCTGTCTTTTGAGTACCTCCTCAATGTCTTTAAGTGATCCATAGAAATCACCCAATAAAAATTTCACTGTTGCCCTTTTATTCCATCCTTCTACATAATCCGGATCTAATTCAATTATTTCACTGAATGCTATCTTTGCTTTTTCTAGTCTTCCAGCATTGAATAAGTCTAATGCTTCATCGATCTTGCTCTTGTTTGTTCTATCGATATACCCTTCTAACCACAAACTCCAAATTTCCCTTCTGATAAGCCCTGCATTAGAGGGGCTTGGTGAATATGCTAATTGATCGAGGAGTATTTCTATTCTGTTTTTCTCTTTGGAAGAAAGGGGAAGTGATGTGATCGAAAACGTTGAGCAAATTGCAAAGCAAAAGATGTAAATAAGTTTTTTTGCCATTGGAATGTAGATGCTGATTAATCTCTTCTTGTTAATTAGCTTAATTTTCTTTTTTTCAAGTCAGAATATAAAAAACCTATCAAATGTTTACATTTAACTTTAGCTGAGTTAATTGTACCCACTTTCCAAAGCTAAAATAAAAAGATTAACTTTAAAGAAAATGAAAAAATCTATTAAAAATATAGTTCTTATAGCCGGAGGTGTAGGCGGCGCAAAATTAGCAGAGGGACTACATTCAATAAAAGACATAAATCTAGCTATCATTGGTAATATTGCAGATGATGATGAGTTCCATGGGCTGAGAGTTTCTCCAGATATAGATACCTTAACATATACGCTGTCAGGAATTGTTAACCGAGAGCAAGGATGGGGAGTAAAGAATGACGATTATAAAACGCTTTCAATGTTAAATAAATTAGGCGAAGATACCTGGATGTCTTTGGGTGATCTCGACTTTGGTCTTCATATTTATAGACAGCTTAGACTATTAAAAGATCATCGTCCGACAATTATTGCAAATGAGATCGCTAAAAAATTGGGGATAACGGCTGATATAATCTTACCGACTGATGACAAGATTAGAACTGAGGTGCAAATTAAGTCGGGCTGGATATCATTTCAGGAATATTTTGTCAAAAAACGGTGTTCACCAAAGATTACAAAGCTTAAGTACACCGGAATTAAATCGGCCAAAATTACCAAAGAGGCAAAAAAAGCACTCTTCAACGCTGAACTAATAATTATTGCTCCGTCAAATCCTTTAGTAAGCATAAAACCGATACTTGAAATACCTGGATTTAAATCGATCATTCAAAAAAACAATAAAAAGGTGATAGCAATAAGTCCGCTGATCCAAGGAAAAGCGGTAAAAGGTCCGGCAACTAAAATGCTTAGACAATTAGGTTTCAAGCCAGATTCTTTTTCTTGTATGCAAATGTATAAAGACATTTGCAAATCATTCATTCTCGATAGATCCGATATAGGCCTTGAGAAACAATTTGTCTCGCTAAATCAAAAACCTATATTTACCGATACTCTGATGACCTCTCTTGCAGACAAGAGAAGGCTTGCTAAGTTTGTAATTAATCATCCTATTGATTGATTTTAAAAAAAACTTTAGAACTTTTTCAAAAGGTTAATTACAGATCTTGATCTATAAGTATTAATAATCGCAGATTAAGGTAGCCATTGAAGAAAATGTCAAATTCAACGTTAAATTTAAATATAATCCCGCATATTCCTGACATTGATAAAGGTGATAACATTAGTGATATCCTCATTTCTGTTTTAAACAAATCATCTATACGTCTGAAAGAATTTGACGTTATTTGTATAGCACACAAAATATTTTCAAAAGCTGAGGGATCCATAATAAAATTAACGGAAATTTCTCCCTCCAAAAAAGCAATCGAACTCGGAAAAAGCCTTAACAAGGACCCAAGAAAGGTTGAAGTCGTATTACAAGAAAGTGATAATATTATTCGCTCTTTTAAAAGAGAGGAACAAAATGAAGGAACTCTCATTTGCCAGCATAAACTTGGATTTATTTGCGCTAATGCAGGAGTTGACGAGTCTAATATAGCAGATCGGGAAATTGTAATAACCGTTCCAAAAAATCCTGACCTTAGTGCGCAAGTGTTAAGAGATAAACTAAAAAATTACTTTGATTTGGAGAATTTAGGGATAGTTATGAGCGATACCTTTGGAAGACCATGGAGGATTGGACAAGTCAATGTCGCTATTGGTGTCGCAGGACTACCCGCAACAAAAAAAGAGCAAGGAACTACAGATGCTTGGGGAAATCAATTATACGTGACAGAACCAGCTTTTTGTGATGAAATAGCGGCATCTTCAGGGCTCCTGATGAGCAAAGCAGGGAAATGCCCTGCAATTTTATTAAGAGGGCTTAGCTGGAGTGGCAAGCATGGCTCTGCAAAAGACATTCTACGGAAACAAAATGAGGATATGTTTAGATGAAGGTATCAATTATTGGAGGAACTGGGCCCCAAGGGAAAGGCCTTACTCTTAGATTTGCTAAGGCAGGTTTTGAAGTTGCTTTGGGATCACGTGATGAATCCAGAGCTATCGAAGTTGCAGATAGTTTATCATCAAAAAATCCAAACCTCATGGGGTCGATAACTGGGCTTTCGAATAGCGAAGCAATAGCATTCACGGACAAGTTTGTAATATTTTCAGTACCTTGGAGTGGTCACAATAATACACTGAGTGAAATCAAAGGAATGCTAGCAGATAAGGTACTTGTTGACATAGTAGTTCCGTTAGAAGAAGGAAACCCTAGAAAAGTAGCTATGCCCCCTGAAGGCTCAGCTACAGAAGCAGCACAAGCCATATTAGGGCCTGAAATACCAGTAGTTGGCGCTCTTCATAATGTTTCGGCGAAGACACTTAATCACTTAGAGAAAAAAATTAATTGTGATATCTTGGTATGTGGAAACAATTTGGACGCTAGGTTAGAAACTATAGAGCTGTTAAAAAATTTAGAAGTCCACGCTTACAACGCTGGTGATGCAACATCAGCGAGATGTTTAGAGGCTATAACGCCTATATTGATAAGAATAAATATGTCCAAAGCGGTGCCTTTTTCACATGCAGGAATAAAAGTTTGGCCACCAGAGGAATAAAATAAGGAGGAAGATATGGAATTTGCAATTTGTTTTAAAGGGTTTGTTCAACCAGATCGAGCAAAAGCGCTGGTTAGATTGGCAGAAAGCGCTGGCTTCACATATTGCTGGTTCTACGATAGCCACATACTTTGGAGAGAAAGCTTTGCTCAAATGGCTATGTGCATGGAACACACAAAAAAAATGAGGTTTGGACCGTGTGTAACCAATCCCAATACTAGAGACTGGTCTTTAGCGGCATCAATGTTTGGCTCACTTGCTCTACAATCCAATGGACGATTTGATATTGGTGTTGGAAGAGGCGATAGCGCTGTTCGCGTAATGGGAAAGAAACCTGCTAACCTGGCACGAATGGAAGAATTTATTTTAAAAGTTAAGGCAATGGTCAAGGGAGATGAAGTCGAGTATGGTGATGTTCCCAACCCAATCCAATTCCCATGGGCAGAAGGATATGATTTACCGGTCTGGGTAGCTGCATATGGCCCAAAGGCTCTTGCATCTGCAGGAAAAGTCGGAGATGGTTTGGTGCTTCAAATTGCTTCTCCAACCGTTTGCAAGTGGCTCAGAGATCAAGCGGTAAAGGCAGGAGAAGAACATGGACGTGATATGTCAGACTACAAGGTAATGGTGGCCGCACCTGCTTATTTTGGAAGCAGAGCAGAAAGTATTGAGAAAGTAAAGTGGTTTCCTGCAATGGTTGGAAATCATGTAGCTGATATAGTTGAGAAGTATGGAGAAGATAATAAAGACATTCCCAACAGCCTTACAGACTACATTAAAGATCGCCGAGGCTATGATTACTCTAAGCATGGCCAGAGCGACAATCCCTATTTGGAGTTTATCACAGATGAAATAGTTGAAGAGTTTTGTGTTTTGGGAACCGCTGATCAACATGTAAAAAAACTTAGAACATTAAAAGATCTCGGAGTAACCCAATTCAATATATATCTGGATAGCGGAGACGAAGAGAGAATTATCGCAGAATACGGGGAAAATGTTATACCGGCTTTTTCGTAGGATGCCTCAGTTATTGTAAATCAGACCTTTTTCCATTTCTTAGCTATAAAAAACCGCATTACAAATATAGCTCAGAGTATATTTTAGGTTAATTAGCTTTTGATAAAAAGAATATCAGTAGAGACATCAGAGGTTTGGGGACACGGGGCAATGCTCCTTTTCTCCCTTTGTGTATCAGTGTCCTATATTTTAGGAGCCATGGTAGCAAACGATATAGAACCAGGAGCCATAACAGCAGCAAGGTTTTTGATAGGGGCAATTGTAATGGGACTATTACTATTTATTTCAAAAAACCTTAAGAAAGGGGACTTCAAAAAACCATGGCGATTTTTTTTTCTCGGACTGAGTATAGTTATCTATTTTGTATTAATGTTCGAAGCACTTAAAACAGCTTCTTCTCTATCACTAGCTGTAGTTTTTACGCTCACCCCTTTTATTGCACTTTTTTTTGAATATTTTTTAAAGAAAAAAGTAACTCTCAAGGCGTTCCTTGCAATTTCTCTTGGAGCAATGGGAGCAATTTGGGTAATTTTTGAAGGCAATCTAGAAAACCTTTTAGCATTTAAAATAGGCTATGGTGAACTGCTCTTTTTTTGGGGGTGTGTTGGACACGCTTTATATGCTATTTTAATACCTGTTCTCAACAAAGGGGAAAATGCCGCATCGCAAACCTTAGGAACTTTAAGTGCTGGATTCCTATTACTTATTTTAATTTTTACTAATGATGTTGTAGAAACAAATTGGCTTAGCCTTTCTCCATTGATCTGGATAACTACAATTTACTTGGCAACTGTTGCGACAGCTTTTACTTTTTTCTTAATCCAGTTTGCAGCGAAAAGAATAAGCGCTTCAAAAGTAATGGCCTACACCTATGCTGTTCCTTTTTGGGTGGCATTAGGCGAAATAATTATTAACTCTAGCTTTCCAAATACAAACATAATTTTTGGAGGCTTGATAATTGCCTTTGCATTATTAGTGCTAATTAGTGATAATGCAAAGACGAAGATATGAAATTTGTTAAGAGGATTAAATGTCAACACCAGCAGCTAATTTAAAAATAAACTCTTCTCGTCTTTGGGACTCTCTAATGGAGATGGCAAAAATAGGTCCCGGTGTCGCAGGTGGAAACAACAGACAAACACTCACGGATGCAGACGCAGAAGGACGAGAGTTGTTCCAAAAGTGGTGTGATAAACAAAATTTGGAAATGGGTGTTGACAAAATGGGAACAATGTTCGCTAGACGTGAAGGAACAGACCCAAATGCTTTACCTGTTTACGTTGGAAGCCATCTTGATACCCAGCCAACTGGGGGTAAGTATGATGGAGTTTTAGGAGTTCTGGGTGGATTGGAAATAATAAGAACTCTCAATGAACTTGATATAAAAACAAAGCATCCAATTGTAGTGGTAAATTTTACAAATGAAGAAGGAACTCGTTTTGCTCCTCCAATGATGGCATCGGGAGTTTTTGCAGGAGTACATGAACTCCAATGGGCTTATGATAGAAAAGATACAGCAGGAAAAACGTTTGGAGAAGAAATCTTCCGCATCGGATGGATTGGTGACGAAGAAGTAGGTTCACGAAAAATGCATGCTTTTTTTGAACTTCACATAGAGCAAGGGCCGATATTAGAGGCCGAAAATAAAGATATTGGCGTTGTGACCCATGGACAAGGGCTAAATTGGATACAAGTAACTCTTAAGGGTCGGGAAAGTCATACAGGATCAACGCCCATGCCGATGCGTAAAAATGCTGGTCTAGGTATGGCCAGGATTACAGAACTAGTTCAAGAGATCGCTATGAGTCACCAGCCTTCCGCAGTTGGTGGAATAGGTCAATGCGATGTGTTTCCTAATAGTAGAAACATAATACCTGGGAAAGTGGTGTTTACTATAGATTTTAGATCTCCATCATTTGACGTCCAGGATGATATGGAAAAACGTTTATATGAAGGAGCTAAAAAAATTGCTTCTGAATTGGAATTGACTGTGGAATTTGAAAAGGTTGGGCATTTTGATCCCGTGACTTTTGATGAAGGGTGTGTAGACAAAGTTAGAAGAGCTGCTGAAAGGTTAGGGTATTCACATAAAAATATTATATCGGGAGCAGGGCATGACGCTTGTTGGATAAATAAAGTAGCGCCAACGGCTATGATAATGTGCCCGTGTGTTGACGGTTTGAGCCACAATGAGGCAGAAGAGATATCAGAAAAGTGGGCTTCAGCAGGTGCCGATGTTTTATTGCATGCAGTGTTAGAAGCTGCAGAAATAGTTTAATTGGGAGGGTAGAATGACTAAAGTAATAAAAGGTGGAACCATTGTTACAGCTGACCGAGAATGGAAAGCTGATGTATTAATAGAAAATGAAAAAATTAAGCAGATTGGGGAAAATCTTAAGGGTGATGAAACTATTGACGCTGAAGGCGCTTATGTGATCCCCGGTGGGATAGACCCTCACACGCACCTCGAGATGCCATTTATGGGGACCACCGCCGCAGAAACTTTTGAAACAGGCACCTGGGCAGCCGCAGTCGGCGGAACAACTATGTTAGTAGACTTCTGTCTTCCCGGTGAGGATGGCAGTTTGGTCAATGCAGTAAAGGAGTGGCATAGAAAATCAGAGCCTCAAATTTGTTCTGACATCGGTTATCATATGGCAGTTACAGGTTGGTCTGAACAGATTTTTGATGATATGCCAAAGGTAGTTGAGATGGGAGTAAATTCCTTCAAGCATTTTATGGCTTATAAAGGAGCCCTAATGATTGAAGATGATGAAATGTTTGCATCTTTCAAAAGATGCGCAGCTATCGGTGCTCTGCCTATGGTTCATGCAGAAAATGGTGATATTGTTGCCGAGCTTCAACAAAAATATCTGCAAGAAGGAGTAACTGGTCCTGAGGGGCACGCATACTCAAGACCTCCAGAGGTAGAAGGTGAAGCAGCTAATAGAGCAATAATGATAGCAGATGCTGCAGGAGTACCGCTATATGTTGTTCATGTATCTTGTGAGCAGGCTCATGAAGCTATTAGAAGAGCTAGGCAAAAAGGTATGAGAGTTTTTGGTGAGCCCCTTATCCAATTTCTGACGCTAGATGAGAGCGAATACTTTAATAAAGATTGGGAACATGCCGCTAGACGTGTGATGTCGCCTCCCTTTCGAGACAAATCTCATCAGGACGGATTATGGGCTGGTCTTCAGTCCGGATCTCTGCAAGTTGTCGCTACAGACCATGCGGCGTTCTCGACGGAACAAAAAAGAATGGGAGTAAATGACTTTACTAAGATTCCAAATGGTAGTAATGGGCTTGAAGAAAGGTTATCAGTTCTTTGGACAGAGGGTGTAGAAACGGGGCGTTTAACCCGACAGGAGTTTGTCGCAATTACTTCCAGTAATATTGCTAAAATTCTAAATATTTATCCAAAAAAAGGAGCAATTTTAGAAGGAGCGGATGCAGATATCGTTGTTTGGGACCCAAAGATTTCTAAAACTATTTCTACTAGCACACACAAATCAATTTTAGACTACAATGTCTTTGAGGGATTCAAAGTCACAGCTCAACCGAGGTACACGTTATCGAGAGGAGATGTCATTTGGGCATGGGGTAAAAACTCTAGTCCTCAACCTGGAAGAGGTAGATTTGTCCCAAGACCTGCATTCCCAGAATTACATAGTGCTGTATCAAAGTGGAAGGCTCTTAATTCACCTAGGAAAATCGAACGAGACCCTTTAAACATACCGTCTGGCGTCTAATAAAAAATGACGGATAAAATAATTTCAGCAAAAAATGTTGAATTAAAGTTCGGAAAAGGTTCAGAAGAAGTTGTAGCCCTTAAAAACGTTTCATTAGAAGTGGGTGCAGGTGAATTTGTATCTTTTATTGGGCCCTCAGGTTGTGGGAAGACAACATTTTTGAGAACTGTAGCAGCTTTAGAAAAACCTACCTCAGGACAAGTATTAGTGAATGGAGTTTCCCCAGATGAGGCAAGAACTAATAGAGCATATGGCTATGTCTTTCAATCAGCAGGTCTTTATCCATGGAGGAACATATCCAAAAATGTAAGTTTACCACTGGAAATAATGAATTATAGTAGGGAAGAAATTTCTAAAAGAGTTAGTGAATCACTAAATTTAGTAGAATTAAATGGCTTTGAAAAGAAATTTCCATGGCAGTTATCTGGTGGCATGCAACAAAGAGCTTCTATCGCTAGAGCATTATCTTTTGATGCCGATCTGCTACTTATGGATGAACCGTTCGGCGCATTGGATGAAATAGTAAGAGACCACCTAAATGAACAACTATTGGACCTTTGGCAAAAAACTGGTAAAACAATCTGCTTCGTAACGCATTCAATTCCTGAAGCCGTATTTCTATCAACAAAAATTGTTGTAATGTCGCCTAGGCCAGGGAGAATTGTGGATGTTATTGAGAGTCCTTTTCCCGCTTCTCGTTCGCTAGAAATAAGAGATAGTAAAGAGTTTATATCTATTTCGCAGAGAGTAAGAGAGGGGCTACGTTCCGGGTATGACTATAACGAGAATGAGGGCTAAGAGTTTTTGAAAACCATTGCTAAAAAACTTTTGCCAATTTTAACTATTCTATTCGTAATAACTGTAGTTTGGTACTTTTTTACTATTTATCTAAACTCAGCAATGCAAATAGATAAATATGACAAGCAGGGCATTTCATGGAATTTTTCAAAACTGGTGCTAGACACAATGTCTCAAGAGAGACCTAAATTGCCAGCACCCCATCAAATAGCAGAAGAAGTTTGGAAAACAACTGTTGAAAAAAAGATTACCTCAAAAAGATCTCTGGTGTATCACAGTTCGATTACGTTGTCCTCGACCATAGTTGGTTTTATACTGGGAACTGTATTAGGAGTTGTGCTCGCGATAAGCATAGTAGAAAACCGAGCAATGGAAAGTTCCTTAATGCCTTGGATAATAGCAAGTCAAACAATTCCCATATTGGCTATTGCACCGATGATTATCGTCGTATTGAATTCATTAGGATTTTCTGGCCTGCTTCCAAAAGCACTGATATCCACTTATCTAAGTTTTTTTCCTATTGTCGTTGGTATGGTCAAAGGTCTTAGAAGCCCTGATATTATATTGGTGGATTTAATGAAAACTTATAATAGTTCAAAAGTTGACATATTTTTTAAACTAAGACTACCAGCATCGGTACCATTTCTTTTTACATCGATGAAAGTAGCGATAGCAATATCGCTTGTCGGCGCAATTGTCGGAGAACTTCCGACAGGAGCAGTAGCAGGTCTTGGGGCACGCCTTTTAACTGGATCGTATTATGGTCAGACAATCCAAATTTGGTCCGCGCTAGTAATGGCCTCAATTTTGGCAGCTACTCTCGTTTTTTCCATTCAAGCAATCGGATATTTGGTATCAAAAAAAATGGGATATACTAATGATGAAGCTTAGCAATATTTTATTAATTTTTGCTTTACTTTTTTCAGCCATCTGCTTCGTTAGCTCTACTATTTCGTTTTCAGAGTCGAGCATCATTGTTTTGATACTTTCTAGTGTCGGAATTTTATTAGGCCTTAGACTTTTTTTTCCTTTTTTTGCATCTTTTTACTACGATTTATTTATTGGCATAGCCACAATAATATTTGTTACTTTAAATCTAAATGAAAATCTTCCAAATGGAAGTTGGCCTCTTATCTTCTCTTCTTGGTTGTATAGCTGGCTTGCAGTTGAAAAAATAATGCAAAAACAATTTGAGACTAATTATTCAAGTACCATACCAAATTTTGTAGCCCCAATTTTTTTTGGTGTGTGGATAATTTTTTTCTGGGAGGTTGCTACGGTAGGGCTAAAAATTCCAGTTGTTTTATTACCTTCTCCGAGCGTAATTGGTATCAAGTTTATTGCTTCTCTAGATATATTGTGGGCAGACTTTATTCAAACTTTTGTAAAATCCGCTCTAATTGGTTATTTGATAGGTTGTAGCAGTGGGCTTTTCATTGCTATCTTGATTGATAGCTCTCCTTTTTTGAAGCGAGGCTTGTTACCTGTAGGGAATTTTATATCAGCGTTACCTATCATTGGAGTGGCACCAATTATGGTCATGTGGTTTGGTTTTGACTGGGAGTCTAAGGCAGCGGTAGTCGTGATAATGACTTTTTTCCCGATGCTTGTAAATACAATAACGGGTTTGAGCATCAGCAGCCAAATTGAGAAAGATCTAATGAAGACATATGGGGCGTCATATTCCCAGACATTGTTTTTTTTACGGCTTCATGGCGCTGCTCCCTTTATATTCAATGCGCTTAAAATAAATTCCACACTTGCATTAATAGGAGCAATTGTAGCTGAGTTTTTTGGAACACCTATTGTCGGGGTAGGGTTCAGAATATCAACTGAGGTAGGAAGAATGAACTTAGATATGGTTTGGGCGGAAATAACTGTTGCCGCGTTAGTGGGCACTATTACGTATGGAGTAATAACTCTTATTGAAAAAAAGTTAACATTCTGGCATCCTTCAATAAGAGGGAATTAAAACATAAGGAGAAAGTATATGAAAAAAGTTTTAGGAGGCCTTTTAGGTGCATTGTTTTTAGCTTTAGGTAGCATCACTGCGAATGCCGCTGACAAGCTCACGTTACAATTACAGTGGGTAACTCAGGCACAGTTTGCAGGATATTATGTTGCTAAAGATAAGGGTTACTATGCTGATGAAGGTTTAGATGTAACTATAAAGCCTGGTGGTCCCGATATAGCCCCTCCGCAGGTTCTTGCAGGTGGTGGTGCAGATTTAATGCTTAATTGGATGCCATCGGCTCTAGCAGCTAGGGAGAAAGGCGTTCCAATTGTAAACATCGCTCAACCATTTAAGTCTTCAGGTTTACAGCTCACTTGTAGAAAAGAGACTGGAATTAAATCGCCTGCAGATTTCAGAGGAAAAACAATAGGAGTATGGTTTTTTGGTAATGAATACCCATTCCTATCGTGGATGAGCCAGCTAGGGATACCCACAAATGGAGGATCTGATGGCGTTACGATCCTAAAGCAGGGCTTCAACGTTGACCCAATCTTGCAAAAACAAGCCGATTGCATCTCTACGATGACTTACAATGAATATTGGCAGGTAATTGATGCTGGCTTAACTCCAGATGATCTCGTTGTTTTTAAGTATCAGGATCAAGGAGTAGCCACTCTAGAAGATGGTATTTATGTTCTTGAAGATCGCTTGAAAGATGCAAGTTTTAAAGATCAAATGGTAAGATTTGTGAGAGCTTCTATGAAGGGTTGGAAGTGGGCAGAGAGTAACCCAGACGGGGCTGCTGAAATAGTCCTAGATAATGACGCTACTGGTGCTCAAACTGAGAAACATCAGAAGAGGATGATGGGCGAAATTGCAAAGCTTACCGCTGGATCAAATGGAGCGCTCGAACCTGCCGATTTTGACAGAACAGTGGCAACACTTCTTAAGGGTGGGTCAGATCCTGTTATAACTAAAAAGCCAGTTGGCGCATGGACCCATGAGATTACGGATGCTGCTTTAAAATAGATCCAAACTAATATTTAATAAAAAGGGCAGCACCATTAGTCTGCCCTTTTTGAACTGATGAGATAAATGAATAAAAATATATCCCTAAAAGAATGGCAAAGCCGAGCACAGAAGGTACTTCCGGGTGCCGGTTTCGGCAATTTCGACCCTAGCATCAGTCTTAAAAGAGGATTAGGTTCACGTGTATGGGATGAAGATAACAAAGAATATATCGATTTTTTAATTGGTTCAGGGCCAATGATACTGGGCCATGGAAATGAAGAAGTATTAGATGCTATACGAGCGCAGCTCAGTGAAGGTCTTACTTTTTTCACCAATAATTCAAAAGGAGTTGAGCTAGCTGAAGAAATTTGTAACGCAGTGAAATGTGCCGAGCAGATTAGATTTGTAAGCTCTGGTGGTGAAGCTGATATGTATGCAATGCGATTGGCGAGAGCGCATACTGGTAGGAATAAAATCCTCAAGTTTGAGGGAGGGTATCATGGGATGAGTGGAGACTCATTGATGAGTCTTGCACCTAACAAAATGGTAAATTTCCCATTGGCAGTGCCGGATTCAGCGGGAATACCTGAAGCGGTTAGAGATGATATCTTGGTTGCACCATTCAACGATCCTCAAGTTGCTACAGAGATAGTGAATGAGTATTCAGATCAAATTGCTGGTGTAATTGTTGAACCACTTCAAAGAATAATTCCGCCAATAAAAGGGTTTTTAGAGCATCTAAGGGCTGAAACAAAAAGAATTGGTGCACTTTTAATTTTCGATGAAATAGTAACTGGTTTTAGACTAGCCTACGGCGGGGCACAAGAGCTATACGGAGTAGTGCCTGATTTATGCACACTTGGGAAGATCATTGGAGGTGGCCTGCCTCTTGCGGCTATTGCCGGCGAAAAAGAAATTATGAACCATTTTGACAAAAATATTGTTGGCGAAGAGAAGTTTACTTTTCAAATCGGTACCCTTAGTGGAAACCCATTGGCAGCGGTAGCTGGTTTAAAAACCATGGAGATACTTAGAAGAGATGGTGCTTATGATAGGATAAGAGAAAACGGACAGTTTTTAATTGATAGCATATCAAACCATCTTGAGAGTAATAATATAGAGTTTCAAATTGTTGGTGATCCAACTCTTTTCGATATAATTTTTTCTGAAACTCCTGTTATTAATTACCGTGATACCAAGAAAAATAAGGCTGAATATTCAAAAACATTCAATCAAATAGTTAGAGACCACGGAATACTCAAAGCAGATGCTAAACTTTATACACACCTTGCGCTTACTGAAGAAGACCTTCATATAACTGATAGCGCATTTAAAAAAGCGGCTGAGGGCATTGCAGAAATATCCTAACTTAAACAAGAACACATGATCCCTTGCCAGAGACATCTTTTTGATATTCCTGAAGACGTCGCATATTTAAATACCGCATATATGTCACCCCTTTTGACCAGCGTCGTTAGTGCTATAGATAGCGGAAGTCGTTTAAAAGCCAATCCATGGAAACTCAAGATAAGCAATTTCTTTGATGATATAGAAGAGGCGCGGGATTTATTTTCAAACCTTATGCATACAGTTGGAACCAATATAGCTATTATTCCCTCCGCTTCTTATGGTGTTCAAACTGCTGCAAAAAATTTACAGATCTCAGCAGGCTCAAAAATACTTCTTCTATCCGATCAGTTTCCATCTAATGTTTATCCGTGGCGGCGTATCGCTAAGCAAAAAGGTGCAGAAATCAAAACTGTAAATGTCCCTGATGGTGAAGCAGCCACAGATCACATAATCGAAGCTTTAGATGAACGGTTTAGCGTTTGCGCAACTGCTAATGTATTATGGACAAATGGATCATTAATAGATTTAGAAAAAGTGAAAGCAAAATGCTTCGAATGTAAAACCGAACTTGTTGTTGACCTTACTCAATCAGCGGGCGCTTTTGATATAGACCTAAGTAAAATAGATCCTGCTTTTGCAATTGTAGCAAATTATAAATGGATGCTTGGCCCCTACTCAACTGGATTTCTTTATGTTTCCCCTAAATTCCATAATGGGGAGCCACTTGAAGAAGGTTGGATAACAAGAAAAAACAGTAAGGATTTTGCAAACCTCGTCGATTACCAAGATTATTATGAACCTGGAGCAATCAGGTATGATATGGGGCAAAGATCAAATTTTTCTCTTATTCCCGGTGTGCTAGAGGCACTCCGTCAGATACAGAAATGGGGTATACCCAACATTCAGAACACTCTCTATAACTCTAATCTAAATCTCTGTAAAAAGCTTAGCGATTTGGGGTTGCAAATTCCAAGACCTGAAAATAGAGGGCCTCATTTTATAGGTGCAAAACTACCTTCTAAAGCTCCAAAAAACATTCTTGAAACTTTGGCAGAAAACAAAATATTTGTCTCTGAGAGAGGTGGCAATTTAAGAATTACACCTCACTTATGGAACAATACTAACGACTTTGAGCGATTTACGGAAATCTTGAAAAAAACATTATGAAAATGATTTTGATTACTCTACATCCGTTTCCAAAATGCATCTTTGGTCATTATTTATCGGCGAGTTAACATATTTACTGACTGGGTGGGATTTTATTCTTTGCAATAAACTAGATGAGGAAATTTTTTGTTTATCTTTTAGCCAGAAAGATGTTTCCAGCCGATCTAAAAACATCGGTTGTCTGTGGTGAATATTAGTCAAGCTTGGATGAGCGTTAATCGTGACTATAGCTGCTCCAGAAGCATTTTTAATACCAGCAAAATAAAAAATTTCATTATCAGCATGAATAAATATTGGATGCTTTTCACCCCTAGAGTTTTTTTGCCATTCAAACCAGCCATCCGCAACAAAGACGCAGGTTTCATAATCCTTAAAACTCGGTTTAATATCCAAACTTTCATATTTGGCATTTATTAAATTCATGGGCTTTTTTGCCCAAATGGGAGAATAACTCCACTCTAAAAAATCTGGCCTCATCTCCTTATTAAAAATTAATGTAGAGTGTGAGGGAGCAATATTATAGGACGGTTCAATTAAAACATTATGAAAGTCTTTAACATCTGTAAAATTTGAAAGTACAAACCTTCCACACATTTTTACCCCTAATATTAATCTTTGACCATTTGTGTAAAAGAGAATAACAACAAAGCAGAAAGAAAATAAATGAAAAATCTACAGGCAATTTTTTGGATGGTGGTTACTACACTGCTTTTTGCAATTGTTACGGGCATAGTAAGACATATTGGTAGTGATATTCCTGCACCTGTCGCTGCATTTATTCGATACATAATTAGCACAATATTATTTATTCCATTAATAGTAAGAATGTTTATTTTAAAACGAAATAGAGCAAATAGACGGGTTTATTGGTCTAGAGGTTTAGCTCACGGTTTTGGAGTTATTCTTTGGTTTTTTGCAATGGCAAGAATCCCAGTCTCTGAGGTTACGGCAATAGGCTATATAACTCCAATTTTTGTTTCAATAGCTGCATTTATTTTTTTAAAAGAAACCTTTTCTATTAGTATTATTGGTGCATTAGCTATTTGTATGTTAGGCATGATTATAATTATAAGACCTACAACTAGTGGTATAGCAACGGGTCAATTGTCGATGGTAATAGCTACATTGTTTTTTGCTGCATCATATATATTAGCAAAAAAATTATCAGAAACAGAGAGCACTTTGGAAATTCTTGTTGCACTAAATTTCGTTGTGACCCTTACCTTAGCTCCATTTGCAATAGCTTTTTGGGTAACCCCAAGCCTTCAAGAGGTATTATTTTTGGGTATTGTGGCTTTGTTTGCAACTGCCGGACATTTCACAATGACAATTGCCTTTAAGCTAGCTCCTATTACAATTACCCAACCTATCTCCTATGTCCAAATAGTTTGGGCATCCGGTATAGGATTTATTTTCTTTGGAGAGACAATTAGCTTATGGTTCACTTTAGGCACTGCATTGATCATACTATCATCATTGTATGTAACTTACACCTCCTCTACCAATCAGAATAAGAATTTAAGTAGTCTGATAGCCAAAAACTAATCTTTGTATGAGTTAACATCGCTTTTATCATCAAGAAGGGTTATGATTAATTGATGAAAAATTCTAATAAAATTCTTTATTCAGTTAGTGGCAACATAGCCATACTTACTATAAATAGACCAGAAAGACGCAATGCTCTTGATGCAGAAACTTTAGAACAGATTAATATTTTACTAGACAGAGCAGAAAGTGATGAAAAGGTTCGGGTTATATTAATTACCGGTCAAGGCGATACCTTTTCTTCCGGATTTGATTTAAAAGATCAAATGGAAAAAGCTCCTAAAGGTAAGCAATGGAAGCCAATCCTTGAATTAGACCATCGAACTATCATGCGTTTTTGGAATAGCCCAAAGCCAACAATAGCGGCAGTAAAGGGAGCGTGTTTGGCAGGCGCATTTGAGCTATCTCTTGCTTGTGATTTTACAATTTGTTCGAAAGACTCATTTTTCGGTGAGCCTGAACTAAAGTTTGGAGCGGGAATAGTTACAATGCTATTGCCCTGGGTAATCGGCATGAAAGCGGCAAAAGCAATAATTCTATTGGGGAAAGACGATATATCAGCATCAACAGCTTTAGAATTAGGAATTGTTACCGAGATAACCGAAAATGATCAGGTGTTGGAAAGGTCGTTGCAAATTGCGAAACACATCTCAGTTATTGATCCCACCTTAGTCAAAAAAACAAAAAAGGCTATTAACCAAAGTTTTGAGACTGCAGGAATTCATGAATCTTTGGAAAATAGCCTTGAGATAGATTACCAGATAGAATCCCAGGGATCGCCAGACAAAAAAAATTTTATGGAAATAGCGAGAAAAGACGGAATGCGAGAAGCTATAAAGTTTAGAGACAAACGTTTTTCGATACATGAATAATCCTATTTTACTAATAGTTGTAGCCCAAATGTTTGCTACTTCGTTATGGTTCAGCATCAATGGTGTATTGAAACAGATTGAACAAATATGGTTGCTTTCAACTAGTGATATCGGTTTATTAACAAATTCTGTTCAATTGGGTTTTATTGTTGGCACACTACTCTTTTCAGTAACTGGATTTGCAGACAAGTTTAAACCATCACGAATTGTAATGCTTTGCTGTTTCTTGGGGGCAACATCCAATGCTTTAATCGTATTTGAAGAAATTTCTTTTACCTTGGTTATTTTTTCTCGATTAATTGTTGGGGTAGCGCTAGCAGGAATATACCCAATTGGCATGAAACTAATTATTAGTTGGAACCCTCAGAAGGCACCCAACACGTTAGGGCTCCTTGTAGGCATGTTAGTCCTAGGTTCATCTCTACCTTATCTTATAAGAGCTTTAGGTATTTCATTTGATTGGCAATACACCGTTATACTTACTTCTGGGCTATGCTACATTGCAGGAATTACAATATATCTTATGGGTGATGGACCTTATTTAGTAATAAACAAAAAATCTTCTTTTCGACTATTAGACCAATTCAGGGAACTGTTAAAAAACAGAAAATATGTAGCTTCTGCGGTTGGCTACTTTGGACATATGTGGGAGTTATATGCTTTTTGGACTTGTGTTCCAATTCTAATAGCAATGTCAGTCTCACAGCATCAAATTCATGATCAAGAGTTTATCGTTTCATTATTAAGTTTCCTTATTATTAGCTTAGGTTTTATAAGTTGTGTTTTGGGTGGACTTTTAGCAAAATCTTTAAATAGCAGCAGAGTTGCCTCACTATCGCTAGCCTTTAGTCTATCCATCTGCTTAATTTATCCACTGCTAGGCAATCTTAGCTTTTTTCTTGATCTATGTTTACTGATGCTATGGGGATTTTTCGTTATTTCTGACTCACCTCAATTTTCAGCAATTTCTGCAAGTGTTTGCCCACAACATTTAGTTGGAACCGCTTTAACTACTCAGAATTGTATTGGCTTCTCGATCAGTATGATAACTATCTTTCTGACCACCCACTTTAATGAATCTCTTGGTCTATATTTTGTTTGGATCTTATTGCCTGGACCAGTCTTAGGTTTGATATTCTTTTCTCGTCAATTTGGATTTTTTAGACTAAAAACGGACTGAATATTTGAACATAAGTCATGGCGAGCCAAAATTTTCGATATTATTAAGTGCCTGTCTAAAAGCCTGTCTAAAAAGCAATCTGAGAAAAGGGTCAAGAGTTGATAATTTTTTATCAAGAGTAGCTTTCGGTATGATTAATGCGGATGACTTTTCCAAGGCCTTAGCAGTGAATAGTCTCACGTTATTACCTAATATAGAATTCCAAAATCCAAAAACCTGCATGGAGCTAATAGTTTGCTTTCCTGCCAGTCTTCCATCGCTAGTATTCTTGAAGAGCTGTACTTTGCCTAGGGACAAAATATACCCATCACCGAGAGGTTCGCCCTCTTCATAGATAATTTGGTCTTTTTCGATAGTTATGGAAGAAAGCACTTTTTTTAATTGGTCAACAGCATTTAAATCCATTTTGGGAATCTATGAGAATGTAAACGTGACTATTTTTCTATTTAAATGAAAAATAGTCAAGAAATTTACGTTAGGTAAACTTTGCTATCAGTTTTATTTCGTTGATGTTCCCTGAAAAACAAAGCCCATCCTCCGAGAATTATTAAAATAATTCCTGCTAAAGATAAGTAATCTGGAATATTACCAAAAAAGAAATAGCCATTTATTATAGCTAAAATTAACAAAACATACTCGGTTGGCCCATTGGTAATTGGAGATCCAATTTGGTAAGCATGTATTAATGACGTCATACCGAGAGTCCCAAAAATTGATAATATAGCTATTGAAATTAAAATATAATAGTCATCGAATTTTATTGAACCAAATATAAATCTCCACTCCTCTTTATCTATTAAATCTAACGGGAACACCAAAACAATAATATACGTAATTACTGAAAGAAGTAGGCTAACAGAATACTGCTGAAATGCTTGAAAAAATGCATTTTCATTCTCTTTGGTATATTTAGAAATCACCATTGCAACAGCATAAGAAAATGCAGTGAATAAAGGAGCCAACATAAAAAAGCTAAATTCAGATTCCTTAAAAGGCTTTACTATAAGAAATACTCCAATGAAACCAAGAACTATGATCAAAACTCTTATAAAGCCTATTTTCTCTGATAAAACCAAAGCAGATAAAATAGTAATGAAAAACGGAGCCGCAAAGAATAGAGCTGTCACCGTGGAAAGTGATAATTTTTCTAAACTTATAAAGAATATAAAGAACCCGAAATGCATTAACAGACACCTGATTAATGTTAACTTAGGATAAACTGGGATTACTAAAATTTTATAATTTAGACACTTTAAGAAAGCCATAGTCACCATTACACCAACAAATGCTCGCGTTAGAAAGAGCTGGAATATAGTTGTTTCATTAGCTATTAGTTTGACAGCTAAGTCATGAAAGCTGTAAATCAGCATACCAATAAAAATGAAAATCATTCCTATTTGATTGTTATTTGCTCTCATCTATGGCCACTAGTATTAAATGCCCGATTATACGATTAACGCCACTATAATCTATTCAAAAACTCTTATTTTAGTCTAACAGTATAAGAAAAAGAGAAATTACTTCCAGAAGTAGTCGGCAAAGCTGTAGAAGCATTTATTGACGAGTTCAACCTGTTTCGTTGGTCGATTTTGTTTAAGTCTCTCTTATTTTCCATACATAATCTATGGACGTTAGTATTTAATTGAAACCCTGCTCTCTGGCATTCGGCCGAAAAGGTATTTTCTAACCGTGCATTATATTCTTCGTTGCTCATGCACCCTGCCAGTCCTATAAAGGATATAACCGCAAGTTGCAACAATATGGCATGTTTAATTATCTTATCTTTTCGCAAAAAAAACCCATCCAATTCTCTTTCTCGCCAGCCAAACCAATACTGGATCCTTCGGAGTATGTTTTAATCCGAAAGCTTGCTTTTTCAAGAATTTTTTCTACTTCGCTCTTTTCATAGTAGCTGTAAAACCTACCAAACTTATCACGACTTTCGCTTATGCCTCGTTTAAGGCTGAAAAAGAGAATACCCTCTTCCTTCAGAGCTAAAAATAATAGTTTCAAGATATTACTTAATTTATTCTTTTTTATATGAAGCAAGCTAAAGTTAGCCCATATTGCATCATAAAAATCATGTTCATCTATTTCATCAAAAGATATTTGTCTTGGCTTAATTTCCAATAAGGCTTCTGCAACCTTTATCATCTCGAGAGAAGCATCAATAGGAAAAGGTGCAAAACCGTTTTTCAAAAGCTCAAGTGATGCAGTTCCGGTACCACAACCAAGATCAAGTACCTTTCCATCTCTTTCTATCATTTTCATAAAAATATCTAAGTTTGCGTCTTTGAGCTCTTTTGATATTAGTTTTTCATAATCCGAAATGTACTTATCATATACATCTAAAGTTTTTTGATCAGCGCTCATTCAATTCAAAACTCCATAGGTATGAAGGAGTCAGACCCTTGAGCCTTTTTCCATAACATAACTGATTTAAAATCTAGCCACCATGCATGGATTTCTAAAGAATTTTTATTTACTGCATCATTTAGCCAGGGGTAGGTAAGTAAGTTATTATAGGAATAAAGTAACACTGCCCTCTCTGAATTAACCTCAATATTTTCGTCTTTGTGATCCAACTCTATTTTTAATAAAGCTGGTTTCGCAATATTCACCCAACTTTTTATAAAATCGGTCCGATTATCTGTAATCTCTACCTCTTTTTCATTATTTATACTTTCACATAGGGCTGCAACACCTCCGCAGTGAGCATGGCCCAACACGATTATATCCTTTACCCTTAAAATCTTTACAGCATATTCTAAAGCCGAGCCGATGCTTACATTATCTTTTGATGTGAATGAGGGCACAAGATTTGCTACATTTCTGACGACAAATAAGTCACCTGGCCCAGTACCAAACAGAATAGATGGTTCTACACGGGAGTCAGAACAACAAATGACCATCGTTTGAGGTGACTGGCCTTTTTCAGAAAGCTGTTGAAGAACTTGACTCCTTTTTTCAAAATAGGACTCCCGAAAATTTTTGAATCCATTCACCAATTCTTTAACCATTATATAAAAATCTCCTTAATCCACTCTTAATTGTTGAACTCTATTTTTGTCTTAACTTTTATTGGTTTTCTTTGTTTGGTGCAATTCTATTTGACATTTATACCTTTTGGAGACATACAAACTTTCGTTATTACACGCATCGAGTACAATATTACAAAAAAAGGGCATTTTATAATTTCTACGATCCTGAGTTGCAAGTGACCTAAATTACTTCTATTGAAATTAATACTAGTTTACCAAGGGCTTCACTAAATGTTATCATACAATCAGAAATTTTTTTATTTATTGTTGCTTTCTGGCATCGTCATAATATCTTCCTTTTCCTATAACATCTACATACATATATCAGATTCTGGAACCTGTAATAAATCAACCAATTTTGTTGATGGATTAGGGGGACAAATAGATTTAATTGATCAGAATGAAACTGCTTTTTCTTTAGAAAAACAAAATGCTTCCCTTTCACTATTATACTTCGGATATAGCTATTGTCCTGATATCTGTCCCTATGATTTAGAAAGAAATGCTTATGTAAAAGATATTATGGATGAACAGCAATTGGATATTAATTTAGTCTTTATCACCCTTGATCCATCTAGAGATACAACAGAGCGATTGAAAGATTTTTCAGAGTATATTCACAATTCAATGATTGCTCTAACTGGTTCAAATGAGCAAATAGAAGCCCTCAAGAAGGCATATGGTGTTTTTGGAAAATCAAATAAGGTTGATTACGAAGATCAATCTTATTTAGTTGATCACTCAACTTTTTCTTATCTCGTTAACAAGAATGGAGACGTTTTATCTTATTTTAATAGAAGAGAGTCTCCTGAAAAAATCTCTGAAAAAATCAAATGTTTTTATTAAATTTTTTCTTATAAATTGCATAAGCTAGATCGGTTTTTATTGTTCATATATAGAAAAATATGCTAACAATATCGATATTATATCTTGAGGTAAGGATTATATATAATGGCTTTACACTGCCCAGGCTGGATACTCTGTATTTTTTGTGCAAATACCGCTAGGGAAACCCTCCTTTACTCGGCGCCTATAAACACAATCGTCAAAAAGTATTCGGTTGCAATAAATGAACATTATACCGAAATATCACCTGATTTTATACAAGTATGTGCAGAAAAAATGCTTGCATCACTTGTAGAAGTTGATGCAGGAAGCGCCGCAGAAGAGATAATTCGTGGATATATCCATAAAAAAATAAAGACCAAGGATGATGGTTCGGCTAGAAAGTTATCGGGAATATTTTCATCGGAATTTAAAGGTGAAAGGACACCCACAGGGACTGAAAAATATCTTGTTACCAACTTTAGAGCTTTTTTATTTTCCATGAGATCAGGAGCAAAAGGCCTCCCGCCTCCAGGCTGGCAAGTCGATCAGGTTGAAGATTTAGATTGGGTTGGTGAAGTCATGATGCAAAAAGTTTCTATAATGGATGTATAGTAATTAGATTTATAATTCCCTTCCAATATTTTTTGGCTCCTTATCAACGAGCCCTTTGGGAGATTTTTTTAAGAAAAATATGCTTACTCTCTTAATATTGATTTGATTTTTATAACTATAGTGTTTATTTTCTTTCTTTCGAAACTCGAATATTAGGTTGTTAAGTTATGTCAAACTATTGCCCAGAATGGATATTGAGCGTAGCTGTGGGAGTAATTGTAGGAGACGCTCTAACAGGGAGCACTTCAATTCTAGCTAACTCACAGAAATTTAGTGATGGCTTATCCAAACATTATGAAGAAGTTAGTAAAGATTTTTTAAATGATACTGCAAACGACATAATTGCAGAGTTGAATGATATAGGAATCGATGAATTTACTGCTCGATTTGTAAAATCATTTGTATTTAATAGAATTAAATTTAAAGAAAACGGGAGCACGAGGCGATTTAATGTATTTTTCAATCAATTCAAAGGGGAGAAAGCGGCAGTAACCTCTAAAAAACTCGTCAGCTCCTTTAAAGCATTTGTATTTAGATGTAGGGCTCAAAAGGTATCCTTAGCGCCTAAGAGTTGGAATATACACCAAGAGGAACAAATTGATTGGCTTTTGACTTTGGTACAACAGGACCCACCTAAGTTATCAGGATAACTTTTAAACTTTAATGATGTTCACGCAGTTAACATATTCGATTAGCTTGATCTTGAGTTAAGGTTAGACATTTAATTAGTAGAATCTGGTCTAACTGTAGTAACATTTTGTCACATTAAAACAAGTTCAGGAGAGAATCATGCCTAAATTGATTTTAAACAGGCGAGAGTTCGCCATTGGAAGTGCTGCTTTGGTTACTGCAATGAGCTCTTTGCCGGTAATGGCAAGCGGTAAACTTAAGGTCGCCGGTATATATACAGTGCCGACACAGCAGAAATGGGTAGCTAGATTGCACCTTGCGTTAGATGCAGCAGCAAAGCGCGGTGAGATTGACTATGTATATTCAGAAAGCACCGCTAATACAGACTATGTGAGAGTTATGCGCGAATATTGTGACAGTGGTGTAAACATGATTGTCGGAGAAGCTTTTGGCATCAGTAAAGAAGCCAGAAAAGTCGCTGATGATTATCCAGAAATTGCTTTTCTAATGGGTGATCCATTTAAGCCACATGGAAATAATTTTTCTGTTTTTGATAATTACATACATGAACCTTGCTATTTAATGGGAATTGTTGCGGGCCATATGACAAAAGCTAAAAAGATAGGTATGGTTGGTGGATATGCCATTGGTGAAGTTAACAGACTATTTCATGCTTTTATGAATGGAGCAAAATCTGTTAAGCCAGACATTAAATTTAAAGTGACCTTTATTGGATCATGGTACGACCCACCAAAAGCCAAAGAGGCAGCGTTTGCACAGATTGAGGCTGGCTGCGATATTCTTTACGCAGAAAGAGCAGGTGTAGTTGATGCCTGTAGAGAAAAAGGCATTTTAGCGTTTGGTAATGTAAATGATATGAACAAAGAGGAAAATGGTACAGACGTGGTTGTCACCTCAGCCCTTTGGCATATGGAAGGCGCCATAGATCATGCTATAGCCAAGGTGAAGTCTGGAAATTTTTCCTCAGAAGAGTATCATAATTGGACTATGATGGCCAAAGGCGGTGCTTCCCTAGCCCCATATTACGAGTTTGAAAGTAAGATACCGTCTGCAGTAAAAGAACAAGTAGCTACCCTTGCGGATAATATTAAAAAGGGTAAGTTTACCGTAGAAATAAATGACGCCGAACCAAAGTCTACCTTCTAAATAAACCACCACTCCCATTCAATAGAGTGGGAGTGGTATTTTTACAATGACCACACTCCTAAAAGTAGAAAAAATCACAAAGAAGTTTGGCGATTTTTATGCCAATAATGCAATTAGCTTTGAAGTAAAAAAGAGCGAAGTGTTGGCAATTCTAGGAGAAAATGGCGCAGGTAAAACTACCTTAATGAATATCCTCTTCGGTCACTATACACCGGATGCTGGAAACGTACATTTTGAAGGAAATGCAATAGAATTTGGAAATACCAATAATGCAATAAAACTTGGAATTGGAATGGTTCATCAGCACTTCACTCTAGCTGAAAATTTGACCGTTTTAGAAAATATTATTATAGGTAGACAATCGATTTTCTCTCTATCGTTACCTAAGAGGCAAGCTAGAATAAAGATCTTAGAGTTGTCGAAAAAGTTCGGTTTGCCAATTGATCCCGATGAGCTAGTTGTGAACTTATCGGTCAGTGAAAAACAGAGAATAGAGATTTTAAAAACTCTTTTTTTAGACTGCAAGCTACTAATTTTAGATGAGCCTACTGCAGCCCTAACCCCTCAAGAAACAGATGCTTTATTCTCAACTATTCGAAATATGGTTAAAGCCGGTTTATCGGTAATTTTAATTTCACATAAACTCAATGAAATACTTGCGGTCAGCGATAGGATAATAGTATTGAGAAACGGCGCCTCTGTTGGTGAAACAGATACCAATTCTGCAGACAGAGAAAAAATTGCTGAAATGATAGTTGGAAAAAAAATAGATTACCCTCAGAAAACAAAAATACCTAGGAAATCAGAGGTCCTAAGCTTACTAGATGTTTCGTACAACAAAATAGATGCCCCAAACTTAAGCGCGGTCAATCTAAATTTATATGGTGGTCAAATACTTGGTATTGCTGGTGTTGCTGGAAACGGTCAAACCACTTTAGCAAAAATACTTTCAGGACATTTAAAGCCAACTCAGGGAAAGATAGCCTTTAAAGGTTCCGGAAGTGTTTATACATCACCGAAATCATTTATGGATTTGGGAGTTGCCTACATACCTGAAGATCGCAATAGTGATGGAATAGTAGGAGATATGGAAATATGGGAAAATGCCATAATGACTGAAATGGATGACCCATATTTTAGAAATCGTATTGGAATTATAAATAAAAGGACATCTTTTGATAGAAGTAAAGAGCTATGTGCAACATATGACGTGCGAATGCAGTCAATTAGACAGCGAAGCAGATTGCTTTCCGGTGGAAATCTACAAAAGCTTCTTCTAGGGCGTTGGCTTATGAGAAAACCCAAAATAGTAATCGCTTGTCAGCCAACCCGTGGGCTAGATGAAGGCGCGATAGCATCTATTCAGAAATTACTTCTTGAAGCCCAACAGAATGGGTCAGCTATCGTACTAATATCAGAGGACCTAGATGAGTTACTCTCTATTTCCGATGATATTGCGGTAATGTATAAAGGCATGATATCTAATTCGATAAAAACTAGTACTACAAATAAACTTTCTATCGGACTTCAAATGGCAGGTGACGGTTTCTAATGCTAAAATTTAGACTAGAAGAAAGAGCTAAAAGCCCCTATTGGCTAATAATATTATCTCCTTTTATAGCGATATTAGTCGCAATAATATTAGCTGGTATCTTAATTATTCTCGCAGGAGCAAATCCATTTGAGTCTTATTATCAGTTAATTATTGGGGCCTTTGGATCAAGAAATTCATTCGCGGAAACACTTGCTCGAGCAACTCCAATAATTTTGACAGGCCTCGCGGCCTCGATTGCATTTAGAGCTAAATTTTGGAATATTGGAGCGGAAGGCCAATTATATTTTGGAGCATTGGCAACAACTTTTTTCGGCACTGGATTAGTTGTCTTACCGAGTACCCTTATGATCCCCTTTTTATTTATTATTGGGGCACTTGCTGGAGGATTACTACTTTTACCTCTGGTACTTTTGAAACTCTATTATAAAGTGGACGAGGTGGTCACTACCCTACTGTTAAACTTTGTAGTAGTTTTGCTTGTAAGCTATTTATTAGAAGGCCCTTGGAAGGATCCGATGTCATTGGGTTGGCCTCAAGGAAAATCAGTAATTGACGAAGGTGTTTTACCGCAAGTTCTTTCTAAAACTAGACTTCATCTTGGTTTTATTATTTCTATCTTTTTAGCTTTTTCTGTTTGGTTTATTTTAAGTAAAACTGTAATCGGATATCGAATTAAATCAGTTGGATTAAATGCCGCAGCTGCTTCACATGCAGGTGTGCCTATTTTCAAAACTGTATTAATCGTAGCAATTCTAAGCGGTGGGATGGCTGGAATGGCAGGAGTAACTGAAACCGCTGGCTTGAAAGGTTACCTTACTTTGGATCTATCACCAGGATTTGGCTATGCAGGAATAGCTGTCGCAATGCTTGCAAATCTCAATCCTATCGGAGTGATTTTTTCAGGGGTCTTTTTAGCATCGATTTATGTTGGCGCGGATGCGATGAGTAGAGCAATGAATGTACCTACATATTTGGCAGATGTAATAGTTGCGTTAACTGTACTGTGCATACTTTTAAGCCTTGTATTCGTGCACTACAAAATATTGTTTTTCGGAGCTAAAAAAGATGATTGAATTTATAGAAATTATTTTTACTGCCGGGTTTTGGGCGGCAACCATAAGAATAGCTTGTCCTTTAATTCTTGCCACAATTGGAGAAGTATTGTGTGAACGTGCCGGCGTTTTGAATCTTGGCATAGAGGGAATAATGTCAATTGGTGCGATGGTTGGATGGATGACCGTTTATCTTGGAGCGGACCTATATACTGGAATATTGGCCGCTCTCATTATCGGTGGTATTTTTGGCCTTCTACACGCAATTTTTACCGTGTATTTGGGGGCATCCCAGCATGTTACTGGTATTGGAATAACAATGTTGGCATCCTCACTGGGATTTTTTTGCTTTAAGCTCATTTTACCAGCATCAACAACACCCCCGAAAATCAAACCATTCCAATCCATTGATATCCCTTTTTTATCAGATCTACCATTTTTAGGCCCAGCATTTTTCCAGCACACGCCCTTTACTTATTTAGCGATTTTAGTTGTAGTATTTGCATTTTGGTTAATGAACTCCACACCGCTAGGCCTTTCAATAAAAATGGCTGGCGAAAATCCCATGGCACTTGAAGCGCAGGGAATTGATGTCTTTTTAGTAAGGACTATTGCCGTAGTATTAGGAAGTGCTCTGATGGCAGTTGGGGGGGCATACTTAACATTGTCTGCATTTGATGCATTTTATTTTGGAATGATAAATGGAAGAGGATGGATTGCCATTGCTTTAGTAATATTTGCATCTTGGAAACCTGAACGGGCCCTACTAGGAGCACTTCTTTTTGCAGGGCTGGATGCATATCAAGTGAGAGCTCAACAATTGGCTGGAGCTGTTATTCCTTATCAATTTTTTCTCATGCTTCCTTTTTTGTTAAGTATTGTTGCAATGGTAATTGCGGCCAAAAGAACAAGATATCCAAAGGCACTATTGATTCCATTCCGACGTGGTGAAAGACATTAAAAAAAAGAGAGAAATTGCATGACTGATTTATTAGTAAAAAACTGCTTATTATTACAAAAAAAACATCCTCAAGACATATTAATTCAGGGAGGCGTTATTAAAGACATAGCATCAAAAATTACCTTAGATAACATTCCCATCATAGACGCTGATTTTCACTTTGTTACTCCCCCATTTGTTGACAGCCATTTTCATATGGATGCAACACTAAGTTATGGTCTCCCTCGTGTGAATAACAGTGGTACCTTACTTGAAGGGATAAAACTATGGGGAGAATTGAAGCCAAATCTCACTGCTGATGCTATAAAGGAGCGAGCCCTAAAATTTTGTAAGTGGGCAATAGCTAGGGGAACCTTAGCAATTCGAAGTCATGTCGATGTCTCTGGCCAAAACCTAGTTGGAGTTGAAGCACTACTCGATGTTAGAGAAAAAATGAAAGATTTTATTGATATACAATTAGTTGCTTTTCCACAAGATGGATTACTCAGAGCCAATTGTTTGGATAACTTGAAAGCAGCACTGGATATGGGCGTTGATGTCGTTGGTGGAATTCCTCACTTTGAGAGAACTATGGAGGAGGGACATGAGTCCATTCGTATACTGTGTGAAATTGCTGAAAAACGTGGCCTTCTTACAGATCTCCATTGCGATGAAACAGATGACCCGACGTCGAGGCATGTTGAAAAACTTGCATTGGAAACTACCAGACTTGGCCTAAAGGGGCGGGTGGCGGGTTCTCACCTCACCTCTATGCATTCATTAGACAATTACTATTTCACAAAACTTATCTCGCTACTCGTTGAAGCTGATCTAAATATTATAGCCAATCCATTAATTAATATTACGATACAAGGAAGACAAGATAATTACCCTAAAAGAAGAGGTTTAACTAGAATTCCCGAACAACTCAATGCAGGTCTCAAGGTTGCATTTGGACATGATTGCGTTATGGATCCATGGTATCCACTCGGCTCCCATGATATGCTAGAAGTTGCACACATGGCCCTACATTGCTGTCATATGACAGGAATTGATGAAATGATATCATGCTTTAATGCAGTGACAGCTAATGCGGCCTCCATACTTCATTTAGACAATTATGGTATAAATAATGGATCAAACGGAGACTTAGTAGTTTTGCAGTGCAAAGACCCTATAGAAGCGATAAGACTGAAGCCCGCAAGGCTATTTGTTGTAAGACGAGGTAAAGTTATAAGCTCGACGATTCCAGTAAGCTATGAACTCAATTTAGGCTCAAACACGGAGAGTGAAGATTTGCTTTTTAAAGGCTAATCTCCTTTTTGTTCAATGAATATCCATGTTTTATTTGAGATTTGGAAAACCAAGGCATTTACCATTTTGTTTCTTGCAGGTTTCCTAACGAGCGTAGCCCGATGGTTCGAAGTCTTTTTGTTTTCAGTAATTGCATGGAAGCTTACTGGGAATGCTTCTTTAGCGGCACTTTTGATAATGCTGAGGTTGCTTGGAGTTGCAGTAACTGGGGTGACTTTTAGCTTTGCTGGCGCATTTGTAGTAAGAAAAAAAGTTGTGCTGGGTGCAAGTTTAATCTGTTCTTTATGCTCTTTGCTTGTTTTTGTTTACTCCCTAACGGGCTCAAACATAAATGTTTTTTTATTGGCACTACTTTCGGCAGTGAGTGGCTCGCTATGGAGCGTTGATTTTTCATTTCGAAGACCTATGCTTGCTGATACCCTTCCGGAAGATTTAATTTCAGCCGGAGTTTCTTTAGATGTTTTATCTAGTCATGCGACAAGAATATTGGGACCTTTATTTGGTGGTATTATTTTGACTTATTTTGATCTGAATGCAGGTGTTTTTTTTCTATTTCTTCTCTATACCATATCGGTTTTTTTAGTCTCTACCCAAAAAGGAGACGCTTTAACAACTAATACAAATAGCTATACTCAGTCACTTCTAAAAGTTATTGGACAGACAAGTGATAATGTTAATTTGTTATCTATAATATCTCTAACTTTTGTTTTCAATATTTTTGCCCTCCCATTCATTGCATTAATAAGTCTATTGCTTATTGAAAAATTTGATCCAAACGAATTATATATCGGGGTGTTCACATCCTTGGAAGGAATTGGAGCTCTATTAGGAGGAACGGCTATAACAGTTATTACGATCAATAGAAAATTGATTAGCTTTATATCCTTCCTTGCAATTATTTTGCTATCTATATCTCTATCTGCGTCAAGCAACACGATTTTGATGTATCTTTTCTCTATATTAATTTTTGGAATGGCCACTGCTTGTTATTCAGCATTACAAAGTACCATAATCTATATTAATTCCACTCCAGAGCTTCGTTCCTCAACTTTCAGTTTGCTTACAATAGCTATTGGCTGTGGCGCACTCGGTTCGTTAAACATTTATTTAATGTCAGATTTCTTCACAACTGAAGAGATTTCTAATATTATGGCAATCGAAGGATTACTAGTAAGTTTGTTTTTTATAATTATAGCCTTAGCACGGTTCCCAGTATCCAAATTTTTTGAAAAGTAAAATTAGAAGAACTTAATTTTTTATTATGTAATTAGTTGAAAAATGCTGTATTGCATTCTTTTTTGCTGTAAATTTAAGAAATGAACGTTAAGGATAAGTATACAAAATATAAGCCATCAGACCCAGTATCTTTGGATAAAAGAACTTGGCCGAGTAAAGCTATTAAAAAACCTCCAATTTGGTGTAGTGTTGACCTGAGAGATGGAAACCAAGCCTTGGTAGAACCAATGGATACATCCCGCAAGCTTAGGATGTTCAAAACGTTAGTCTCTATGGGCTTTAAGGAGATTGAGATCGGGTTCCCATCTGCTTCTGACACTGACTTTCAATTTTGTCGACACCTGGTAGATAATAAACTTATACCAGATGATGTAACAGTACAGGTGCTTACACAAGCTAGAGAACACCTAATTGATAAGACCTTTGAAGCTTTAAAGGGTTGTAAGTCGGCAATTTTACATCTTTATAACTCAGTATCGACTTTGCAGCGTAAGGTTGTTTTTAAACAAGATAAAGAGGGAGTTAAGAAAATTGCAGAAGATGGTGCAGCAATGGTGTTTGAGAGATTAAAGCATTTGCCGGATACTGCTCTGACCCTTCAATATTCTCCAGAAAGTTTCACGGGAACTGAACTAGATTACGCACTCGATGTTTGTGAAACTGTATTAGATTGCTGGAAGGCATCAAAACAAAACAAAATAATAATTAATTTACCAGCAACGGTAGAGATGTCTACCCCTAATATTTATGCGGACCAGATTGAATGGATGAGCAATAATTTCACAGATAGAGACAGGGTTATATTATCGTTGCATCCCCATAACGATAGAGGAACGGGAGTTGCTGCAACTGAGCTTGGTTTAATGGCGGGAGCCGATAGAGTTGAAGGAACACTGTTTGGAAATGGGGAGCGAACAGGAAACGTCGATATAGTAACCTTAGGACTAAACATGTTTACCCAAGGTGTTGATCCAGAACTAGATTTTTCTGATATCAATAAACTTATTGAGACTGCAGAGTTTTGCAACCAACTACCTGTACACCAGCGTCATCCCTATGCAGGGCTCTTGGTCCATACTGCATTCTCGGGTAGTCATCAGGATGCTATTAGAAAAGGGATGGAAGCAATTTCAAAGTCTAATGACCCCCATTGGGAGGTTCCATATTTACCAATTGATCCCGACGATATTGGTAGAACTTATGAGGCAATAATTAGGGTGAATTCGCAGTCAGGAAAGGCTGGTTCTGCTTGGTTGTTGGAACAAGAACACAACATTAATATACCAAGGGGAGCTCAAATTCAGTTTAGCCAAGCAGTTCAGAACATAGCTGACAAGTCAGGAAAAGAAATAACTTCAGGTATGATTTGGAGTATATTTGAGCAAGAATTTTTGAAAAAAGGAAATTTTTCTCTTCTCAAATTTAAAAGTAAGAAAATATCAAAAGCAGATAATACTGAGTTTATTGAGGCGACCATAGAACATAATGGGGAAAAAATAAAAATTTCTTCAACAGGTAACGGACCAATAAGCGCTTTCGTAAATGCGATGAGAGATACTTTCAAGCTAACTTTTATGCTTAATGATTTTGGCCAAAACACAAGAAGCTCTGGGTCCACTGCTGAAGCAGCAGCTTACATAGAAATTAAGGTCCCAGATGAAAATGGGAAAAGTGTGTTTGGTGTAGGCATAGATACTTCCATTACTCTGGCCCCAATCAAGGCCGTAATAAGCGCTATAAACAGAATATAATTTCTGGGCAAAGCATTAAACAAACACAGTATTGATTGCTTTTTTTTAGTGCTTCTCTCATTATCTTTAAATGAAAAGATATAGCTTATTATGTTTTATAATTCTCCTTTGTGTCTTTAACCCCAAAATTAGTAT
>CACHJY010000011.1 GCA_902580265.1 uncultured Alphaproteobacteria bacterium | reverse complement strand
TAGACTTTTTCCAGTCGATCAGTTTGTTTCTAAAATAATCAACCTGCTCTTCATTCATGAAAGTCTCATCCTCAGAAGGCCCGTAATTATCATTTAAAAATTCTTTTGACTTTATAAAATCTAAACCCATAATTCCCCCAACATGATAGATTAGAAATTTAACGTAATTAATCGATAATACAAATTTTGGCATTTGTCACTATAAGATTTTAAAAATTTTTATTGGATTGGAAAGGAAAATTAATGAAGTTTGAAGGCACCTCAGAATACATCTCTACAGATGACTTAACTCTGGCCGTTAATGCATCGATAACTCTAGAGCGACCTCTTTTGGTAAAGGGGGAACCAGGCACAGGAAAAACAGAACTTGCTAGACAAATTGCTGAAAGTCTTTCGCTTCCAATAATTGAATGGAATATCAAGTCTACAACAAAAGCACAGCAAGGACTATACGAGTATGATGCAGTAAGCAGATTGCGGGATAGTCAGCTTGGTGATGAAAGAGTTAAAAACATAAAAAATTACATCAAAAAAGGGAAGATTTGGGAAGCTTTTGAAACTGATGGTAAAACCGTTCTTTTGATAGATGAAATAGACAAGGCTGATATTGAGTTTCCTAATGATCTTCTCCAAGAGTTGGACAAAATGGAGTTCTTTGTATACGAAACAGGGGAGACAATAAGGGCATCAAATCGGCCTATTGTTATAATTACTTCAAATAATGAGAAAGAATTGCCGGATGCTTTTCTGAGGAGATGTTTTTTTCATTTTATTCAATTCCCTGAAAAGGAAGTACTTGAGAAGATAGTTAATGTTCATTTTCCAAAAGTGAAGAAAAATCTATTAGATGCCGCACTAAATCAGTTTTTTGAAGTCAGAGAAGTTCCTGGTTTAAAGAAAAAACCATCCACTTCAGAGATGTTAGACTGGCTTAAACTCTTGTTAGTTGAAGAACTTGACGCTGATGACCTCAAAATGGATGGAAAAAATATTTTACCAAAGCTTCATGGTGCGCTATTAAAAAACGAACAGGATGTCCATCTTTTTGAACGGCTTGCTTTTATGGCCAGAAGGAATAATGAGAGTAATTAAAGAAAATGTTTTTATTTATAATGACCATAGTTGGCCTGATTTTGGGCATAATGTTTAACCGTAAACGTAAACTATTGGATATCTTGCATAGATCTACAGTACTTTCTATAATGTTTTTTGTACTGGGTATAGTGATTGCAATTATTTTTGGTAAGTAGAAAAGGTTCATCATGTTTTTAAATCTTTTTGACGAAATGAAAAACGCCAAAATCCCTGTTTCTCTCAGGGAATATTTGACGTTCTTGGAAGCGTTAACTGCGGGTGTAGCAATTTTTGATGTAAACGACTTTTACTACTTAGCCCGCACTTCACTTGTTAAGGACGAGAGACATATCGATAGATTTGATCAAGTTTTTTCACATGTATTTAAAGGACTCGAGTCTATTGAATTAGAAGAAGTATTCAAAAAAATTGAAATTCCCAATGAATGGATAAAAAAGCTGGCTGAAAAAACTTTATCTAAAGAAGAAATGGAAAAAATAAACAGCTTGGGTAGCTTTGAAAAACTAATGGAAACACTAAAAAAGCGCTTGGAGGAACAAAAGGATCGTCATCAGGGCGGAAACAAATGGATAGGTACAGCAGGCACATCACCGTTTGGAGCCTACGGATATAATCCAGAGGGAATACGTATTGGGCAACAAGAAAGCAGGCATAAGCGTGCTGTTAAGGTCTGGGACAAAAGAGAATTTAAAAACTTTGATAGTGATATAGAACTCGGAACTAGAGGGATGAAAATAGCTCTGAAAAGGCTAAGACGATGGGCAAGAGATGGTGCAGATGAAGAACTAGATCTCGAGAATACTATTAGCTCATCAGCGAAAAGTGGTTTTATCGACGTAAGAACTCGACCTGAACGTAGAAATTCTATCAAAGTGATAATATTTTTTGATGTTGGTGGATCTATGGATGCATATATAAAACAGGTTGAAGAATTATTTTCAGCAGCCAGAACAGCGTTTAAGCATCTCGAGTATTATTATTTTCATAATTGTCTCTATGAGGGCGTGTGGAAAAACAACCATAGGAGGTGGACTGAACAAACACCTACAACAGAAGTAATGAATACATATGGTAAGGACTATCGATGTATTTTCGTGGGAGATGCCTCAATGAGCCCATACGAAATAGAATATCCGGGAGGAGCCAATGAACATTATAATGCTGAGTCAGGAAGAACATGGCTTGAGAGAGCTATTACAAAATGGCCAAACTATTTATGGATAAACCCTACAAGTAAAGAACACTGGGAATATACGCACTCAACCCATATTATAAAAGACATATTTGAAGATAAAATGGTTCCTCTCACTCTTAATGGATTAAAACAGGGAATGAGACATCTTTCATAATCAACATGATTACCAAGTTTCTTCCCATAGCGCTGTTAATATCCTTCTTTTACATAGGGTCTATTTATTCATCCAGAAATTTAAGCAAGAAGCTTGAGAAAAAATCTCGAATTTTCCATGACCCTGTGATTGAAAATTATTTAAAAGCATTTCAATCAATACTTGATTTGCGCAATTTACAGGTTTTCGTTCTGAATGATAAACAAATTAATGGTTTAGTGACGCCCAATGGGAATATCTATATAACGCAGGGCTTTATCAATCAATACAAGTTAGGCAAGGTTTCGGGCGTTGAACTCACCTCCGTTATCGCACACGAGCTAGGGCACTTAGCCCTAGGACATACAAAAAACGTCTGATCACTTTTTCGGCAATAAGCGCAATCTCCATGTTGATCTCCACTATACTCAGTAGGTTATTACCATACATAGGAGCAATAATTGGGAGATACCTATCTCAAGTCCTCATTTCTGGACTTTCAAGAAAAGATGAATTTGAAGCAGACTCATACGCCGCTGCTTTACTAATTAAATCTGGTATTGGTACCGCTCCACAAATTAGCTTACTAAAGAAATTAGAACAATTAACGGGTATAGTTTCATCTAATGTTACTTGGACACTTAGCCATCCTTCTCCTGAGCAAAGAATAAAAGCAATCCAAAACTTAGAAGCCTCTTGGATGACTAAAATTAAAGATCAAAATTAATTTCAGTTCCGCGCTTTGTACAAACTTCGAACCAATCAACCATATATTCTCTTTGAGACCTTAAAACCGATACAAGTATTTCATTTGAAGATTTAATTAAAATATTGATTTGTATTTCACCCAATCTTGTTCTGAAAAAATTACTTTCCGTTATTTCGAGATTACTTAAGTCTATTGGAACACCCTTCCGTAAAATATCTAATGCTCGATCACCTTTAATTAAAAACCATACTCTTAGATCGGATGTGTTTTCAGCAACCCCAGTCGTTAAGTTCATTTGCTTTTGCAACTCATTAAGCAACACATCTTTTTCTCTTTTTTCATTTAATAAGAGAAACTCATCATTTGAAATCCAGCAAAGCGTTAAACCATTCTTCTCTAATGCCTTTTGAACTGATGGAAGCTTAATCCCAATATTTTTTTGAATAATATTTAGGCTCTTTTTATCCCTCTGATCCACTCGTATATTTAAGGATTTTATTGAGCCAATTAAATAAACGTCTACAAATGTATCACCCTTTATTTTATACATCTTGTTTGGCACCCCCTGGATCATATAAATTAGGATCTACAATTTTTGCGAAGATAGACTCTTTTTTTGAACTCTCGAACTCTAAGGTTGAACCTTTTCTAGAGCTACCATTCTCTATTAATCCAAGTGCTATTGCTCTTTTGAAGGTAGGAGAGAAATAACTGGAAGTAACGTGTCCAATAGCTTTACCATCTTCAACAGCATGACATCCATCTGGAAGAACTTTATTTTTATCAAGGGTCAGTATGCCCACTAGCTGCTTTCTAGCGCTAGAATTTAAATGTGGCAGACTAAATGCCTTTTTTCCTATAAAATCTGTTTTCTTTTTTGAAACAATCCACTCCATTCCTAAGTCGTGAGGAGTAACGGTGCCATCTGTTTCATCTCCCACGACTATGAATCCCTTCTCAGCCCTTAAAATATGAAGTGCCTCAGTTCCGTATGGTTGTACTTTGTATTTCTTTCCTACCTTGATAAGCTTATTCCACAACTCTTCAGCTTGATTGGAATTAACCGCTAACTCGTAGGATAGCTCACCTGAAAACGATATTCTATAAATTCTAACCCAAATATCATCGATATAAGTCTCTATGAAATGCATGAAAGGAAGTTTATCAGAAGATAAGTCAACAGACTTGAAGGTTTGTAACAGCTCCCTAGCTTTAGGTCCAGCAACTGCTATTTGTGAATACTGTTCTGTTAAGTTAACTATGAATACCTTAAAGTGATGCCACTCTGTCTGAAGCCATTCTTCTAACCAGGCAAAAACCCTATCGGCGCCTCCAGATGTTGTGTGACACAAGAACGATTGTTCATTAAGCCTTGCGACAACACCATCATCAAAAACAAAACCGGCCTCATTACACATTAGACCATATCGGCATTTTCCAGCTATCAAGGTCGATATCATATTGGTGTAAATTAAATCTAAAAATTTACCTGCATCGGGACCTTTGACTAATATTTTACCGAGTGTTGATGAGTCGAGAAGACCAACATTTTTTCTCACACTTAAAACCTCTCGACCTAATGTTTCTTCCAAACTTTCGCTACCTCTGGGATATGCGTATGCTCTTCTCCAATCTGCTACGGGCTCCCACACTGCATTGTTTATTGAATTCCATTTATCAATTGGAGTTTTTCTGATGGGCTTGAAAAGTTCTTTTGTATACTGACCAGCAATTAAGCCGAGCGGAATTGGTTTATATGGAGGTCTAAAAGTTGTGTGCCCAATGCTATCAACTGATTTTCCTAAGATTTGTGATAATACATGTATACCATTGATGTTTGATGTCTTACCTTGATCAGTTGCCATCCCTAGGGTGGTGTATCTTTTTGCATGTTCTACATTTTCAAACCCTTCTTGGGTAGCAAGTCGTAAATCGCTAATTTTCACATCATTTTGAAAATCAATATACATTCTTTTTTGTTTTTCTTTAGATGCTCCATGCGGAAGTACAAAGGTTGGCGTTCCTGTTTTTTCTGGTTCCTTGAAGAATATGTTTGGCTCATTGTATCGTTTTGATTTAATTTTTAGCCGTAACGCAAACTGATTGATTTTACGCGGTATTTGATCCTGGATATCATAGTTACCAAAGATGCCGGCGGCAGCACCTAGGACCAACATATTGGTTTCACCTTCTTTACCTATTGGTGTATTATCGGGATCAGGCTTAAAAAACCCAAATTCACCATCCCATAGGAGTTTCCCACCACAATGTGACCAAAGATTAACATTTGGTGTCCATCCGCCAGATACCGCTATTGCATTACAGGGGATCAATTCTTCAATTGACCCTTCACCGTTTACAGAACAAATACCCACAGCGTCTACTTTTTTTCTACCTTCGACTTTACCTATGCATTTTCCGAAAAGTATTCTAACGCCTAAACTCTCGACCTCTTCAATGATTGGATCATCGGATGAAGCTCTTGCATCTAGCACCACTGGTACATCAATACCTCTTTGTTTGAGTTCGATCACAGTCTTATACGCATAGTCATTATTGGTTGTTAGTACTAATCGATCACCTAATAAAACACCATACTTTTGCAAGTAATCACGAACTGAAGCAGCTAACATTATTCCAGGCAAATCGTTATCTGGAAATACTATTGGTCTTTCAATAGCTCCAGCACAGAGAATAATTGTTTTTGCTCGTATTTTCCATAATACCTTTTTAGTATTTGAATGTTGATGCTGATTTTCTTCGTAAGCTAATATAAAACCATGATCAAAAATACCGGTAACACAGGTATTTAATTTAACAGCAATATCCTTGGATTTTTTTAAAATTTCTATACTACTTTTATGAAACTTCTTATACTGGTTTTGCTCCTCGATTTTACAATCCTGCAGGTACCTTCCACCCATCACATTATCCTTTTCGCAAAGCATTATTGACAAACCTCTATTCCTAAGTGCCTTAGCAGCTGTTATACCCGCTAATCCACCGCCAATTATAAGTACATCTGTATGATGATGGATATGTTCATAATACTCTTTATCATTCTCTCTTGGTGCATCTCCTAATCCGGATGCTCTTCTAATCATTGGCTCGAAGAAGTATTTCCACGCCGCTCTCGGCCACATAAAAGTTTTGTAGTAGAACCCGGCAGCAAAAAACCTTGAAAATATATTATTTATTGAAAGGACATCAAATCTCAATGACGGCCAGTGATTTTGTGACTTTACACACATATTTTGTGTTAATTTAACCTCAGTGGCTCTGATATTCGGCTCGAAAAAAGATCCTACTCCGATCCCCATAAGGGCATTTGGTTCTTCTTCTCCAGCCGAGAAGATACCTCTTGGCCGATGATACTTAAAAGATCTTGCTACTAACAGTTCATTATTCGCTAGCAGAGCAGATGCCACAGTATCGCCATCAAAACCCTTAAGATTTTTTCCATTGAATCTAAACTCAACGATTTTTCCTCTGTTTATCCGAGAACCTTCTTTAGCCAGTCTAGAACTCATTTTATCCAACCCTTAAAATCAACTCTCGAACGCCGAATCTTTGCTAGCAATGATTTGGGGGGTGCCGTCTCTTCAGCAGAATATGAGCCAAATACTTGGTTAGTAATACTACATCGAGCTGTATGGAACCATTTTCCGCAACCATAAACATGCCTCCACCTCTCGAAAATAATACCTTTATCGTTTTTTCTTTCATATAAATATTCATAAAAGTCTTTATCGCTAGAAGTGTGGTTTCTTCTTACTAAATGGGCTTGACCACCACAACTCAATTCTGTTTCATCACAATCTCGTTGGCAAATAGGGCAAAATAAATGTAACATTATACTCCTTAATGGGCTACAGCTGCCGCAGCGCTCTCATCGATTAGTCTTCCCTCTGAAAATCTGTCCATTGAAAATGGAGATGCTAATTTCCCCGGTTGGTCATTATAAATCATTTCTGCAGTCGCCCAACCTGAACCTGGAATAGCTTTAAACCCTCCGGTTCCCCATCCACAATTTATATACAAACCCTCTACGGGGGTTTTGGAAATTATAGGAGATCTATCGCCAGTCATATCTACTATCCCACCCCATTGTCGCAATTGTCGCAAGCGGCTTATTACTGGAAAAGTTTCGACCAAAGCACGTACTGTCTCTTCGATGTGGAGAAAGCTTCCTCGTTGACTGTAGTTATTGTAACCATCGGCTCCCCCACCTATCACGAGCTCTCCTTTATCAGACTGACTCAAATATCCATGAACCGTGTTAGCCATAACAACGCAGTCAATAAGTGGTTTTATTGGTTCAGACACTAACGCTTGGAGGGCCACTGACTCAATTGGCAATCTGAAGCCTGCTAAATCAGCAAGAACACTGGAATGGCCAGCGGCGACAAAACAAACTTTTTTTGCTTTTATTTCTCCTTGGGTAGTCTCTACTCCTACTATTTTTTCTCTTTTCTTTTTTATTCCAATAACCTCACACTGCTCTAATATATCAATGCCATAATCTGAACATTTTCTTGCATATCCCCAAGCCACGGCATCATGGCGTGCTGTTCCACCTCTGGGCTGCCAGAGTGCTCCTAATACGGGGAATCTTGGCCCTCTAATATTTATTATTGGTACTATTCCTTTTACCTCCTCCGGGCTCACCATTTTAGTATCTACGCCATTAATTCTATTTGCATGCGATGTTCTCTGCATCGCTCTCAATTCATGCTCAGTCTGGCAAAGCATTAGAACACCTCTTGGGCTGAACATGATATTATAATTAAGATCTTGGGATAGTGTCTCATAAAGCAATCTCGACTTTTCATAGATACCAATAGAGCTTTCTTGCAAATAGTTGGAACGAATTATGGTGGTGTTCCTGCCCGTGTTGCCACCACCAATCCAACCTTTTTCAATAACAGCAATATCCATGACTTTAAAATTTTTTGCGAGGTAATACGCAGTGGCTAGTCCGTGACCACCACCGCCGACGATGATTACATCGTATTCCTTTCTGGGTAGACGCTTTGCCCAAGCTTTTTCCCAACCAAGATTATCTCTAAAGGCTTCTGTAAATATGGACGAAAAAGAATACCTTTTCAATTTTTCTCCCCCTTAAATAACACTTGTTTGATTAGCTCAAAAAATATATATCAGAGAATGCTTTTTCACAGAGCGATAACCTTAACAAGAAATAGCAAATGTATTTATTAATTCTACTATTTGTAATAATCCTTACAAGCTTGTTTTTGTCGTATAGATACTTTTTTTCAAAAAAACAAAAAGCTGACAAAAGTGAAAAGAATTCATCCTCTACAGAGCAGCTACTGAATAAAAAATACCTGCTCTCTCTCTCAACCTTTATTTTTTTAACTGTCTCGCTATATTTTTGGCTAGGAAGACCTGATCTACTTCAACCACAATTGGCACAGAAAACATTAGAGCTATCCCATATTCAAGCTTTTAATACTATAAAAAATGCTGATGAAAATGAGAAGCTCCTTTTATTGTATAGGAAATTAAGAGAAAGCCTGTTGAAAAGACCGGGTGACATAATTGGGTACAGTTTACTGGTGAGAACTTGTCTGAATTTAAATAAATATTCCGAAGCACGTTTAGCACAAGAAAAAGTTCTGTCTTTAAAAAAGTCGGCCTCAAATATAGATGATTATGCTCTTTTGATGGATACATATCTTATTGCGGCTGGGGGCCGTTTCTCAATCGAAGCATCTAAATTATTAAAAAATATAAAGAATAAATATCCCTCAAATGAGAATACCTATTTTTTTGTAGCACTGGAGCACCTAGAGAGAAAAGAGTATCAACCTGCCATTAAAGTCTATAAAAAATTAAAAACTAAAAACATCCTTGAAACAGAAAAGTTGATTTTGTTGGAAAATAAACTGAAGATAATTGGCTACTCCAATTAAACATTACAATCATAAATGATTAGCGAAAATATAAACGATTTTTTTAATGATACAGAAAGGCTCGGCCCCTTGTTAGGCATTGATTTGGGTGAAAAAAGAGTCGGTTTATCTATTTCAGACAGAACGCAAAGCATAGCTTCAAACTATGCTACTCTTGAAAAGAAAAAATTTTCTCTTTTTTCCTTGGACCTTCAGTCCATCATATATAAAGAGGCTATTTGTGGAATAGTAATTGGCTTGCCTCTAAACATGGATGGCTCAGAGGGACCAAAATGTCAGTCTACCCGCGATTTTGCAAAAAATTTCGCAAATATTGTCAACGTTCCCATAACATTTTGGGATGAAAGATTAACAACAGTTGCTGCGGAAAGGTCGCTTCTGTCAGCCAATTTATCTCGAAAAAAAAGACGCCAAGTTATTGACTCAGTTGCTGCCGTTTTGATTTTACAAAATGTGCTTGATCGCTTTTCGAACGAGTTGCAAAAAAATGCTTGATAATCTTTTTTCTTTCTTGAGTTGGAAATAATATTCACCTAATCAATTAGCAATAAAATGGAACCAAGTTAGAAAGCTTTTTTAATTTTTCTAAATCTGTCGTTTGATTACAGAATAAGAGACGCCTGAAATCCTTTGAATTCGCTTGTCCCTTAAATGCACCTTTCAAATGTTTCAAAATTCCCTTAATTGCTATCCCCTCAGCTTGCTCTCGATTACAATACTCAATCATATTCCAAATCACGTCTTTCATATCTGTAATGTCTTCTTTTTCGTCAAAAATGTCTTTATCTACCCTCAATAATATTGATGGATTTTCGTACGCCTCCCTACCAATCATCACGCCAGCAACTCGGTTTCGTAAAACTGAATTAATGTATTTTAAGTCCGTTAAGCCTCCATTCAATATGATATCAAGTTCTGGAAATTTATTTTGCATTTCAAAAACCAACGGATACTGGAGTGGAGGAACGGTTCTATTGTCTTTTGGGGACAGGCCTCTAAGTAAAGCTTTCCTGGCATGTATTATAAACACGCTACAACCAGAGCTTGCTACTTTCTTTATAAATTCAGGTAAGACCTCATTGGGATTTTGATCATCAACTCCAATTCTTGACTTTACTGTTATGGGAATATTGCCTGCTGAAGCTTTCATGGCTTCCACGCAAGATCTAACTGAATCAATTTTTTTCATTAGTGCTGCTCCGAAGTTTCCAGATTTTACCCTAGTTGACGGACAACCAACATTTAAGTTTACCTCATCATATCCAAAATCTACAGCTATCTTGGTAGCTTCAGCTAAAAGCTTGGGATCATTTCCCCCCAATTGTAAAGCGACAGGATGTTCAATAGGATTGAATCTTAAAAACCTTTCTCTTTTACCAAAAATAATAGCTCTGTCGACAATCATTTCACTATATAACAAAGCACGCCTAGAAAGTTGTCTATGGAAATATCGGCAATGCCTATCAGTGCAATCCATCATAGGGGCCACACTAAGCAGTCTATTTATACTACCCAACCAACTTCTCTCTATTGTTAGCAAAAGTTTTGTTGTTTAATGCATCGCGAAAAGCTAAAAACAACTTCACTGAATTTGTATCTCTCGACGCCTGCCATTCAGGATGCCATTGCACAGCCAGGCAAAAGCCCTTAGATCCAATAATTGAAATGGCTTCTGGAGTGCCATCAGGAGCGTGGCCATCTATTGACACTCTCTGTCCGGGTTGATCGATACCCTGTCCGTGTAATGAGTTGACATTAATCTTTGTTTCACAAAATATCTTCTCAAATATACTACCAGTCAAAAAAGTTACCTCATGTCTAATAGCAAATTTTTCTTCCAAAGTTCCGTCAGGTGGCATCCTGTGGTTCATCCTTCCAGGCAAGTCTCTTATTTCAGGATGTAGTGAGCCCCCAAAGGCGACATTAAACTCTTGAAAGCCTCTACAGATACCTAAAATAGGTTTTCCAATCCTTTCGCATTCCTTAATTAAGGGAATGACAACCTGATCTCTTCCCACATCAAATTCGCCATGCTCTTTTGTTGCTTTTTGTCCATAAAATTTGGGATGCACATTTGGACGGCCACCGGTAAAGATGAATCCATCACATATGTTAATAAGTTCTTCGGTAGTTGCGTTTTTTGGTACCCCTGGCACTACTAGCGAAATTGCGTTGCATATTTCCATAATTGGCTCAATATTCATTAAACCGGTCGTTTGAGCCGGATAGGTGTCATTTATCAAATGCGAGTTCCCTATAATACCTACAACTGGTTTCAATCAATTCTCCAACACATCGTGCCAATAGCAAATAGGCTAAATAGCTATTCTTTTTAATAATTCATGTTATTTTTAAAACATATAGTTAGATAAGTCAAAGTCCACACTAAGGAGGTATATTGGCCAAACCTAAATACACATGGCTTAAAGATTACACTCCTCCCCATTATCGACAGCAGTCTGTTTCACTAGAGTTTTTCTTAGACCCAGCAAAAACAATCCTTAAATCGACGATTTTTTTTGCATCTTCATGTGACAAACCTACAGATTTAGTGTTGCAAGGAGAGAATATCCAATTGAACTACATGAAAATAGGTGACAGAAAAATTGAATTAGAATGCCTTACTTTTGGGATAAACGAGCTAATTATTCCCAAAAAATTTCTTGGCTCGGGAGAGTTTAAGCTAGAGATGGAAAATGTTCTTAGTCCCAAAACAAATAAATCCTTGGAAGGTCTATATATGTCTGAGGGTATTTTTGTAACACAGTGTGAGCCCGAAGGGTTTAGAAAAATCTGCTATTCTTTGGATCGTCCAGATGTACTTTCTACTTACAGCGTTAAAATACACGGATCATATGCTCAATTGCTATCTAATGGAAATCCAGTAACCGTTTCTAAGAGTTACTCCGAATGGCATGATCCATTTCCAAAGCCGAGCTATCTTTTTGCCCTGGTGGCAGGAGATCTAATCTTTAAGGAAGGGACCTTTACAACTTCATCGGGCAAAGAGGTCACGTTAAAAATTTTTCATAAAAAAGATCACGTAGGTAAAGCAAAGCATGCCCTTAATTGCATCAAAAAGGCCATGCTATGGGATGAAATTAATTATTGTCGTGAATATGATTTAGATGTCTTCAATATAGTGGCAGTAGATGATTTCAACGCAGGGGCTATGGAAAATAAAGGCCTTAATATTTTCAATTCTAAATATATTCTATACGATGAAAACTTATCAACCGACTCAGACTATGCTCTAATAGAAGCAATTATAGCACATGAATATTTTCATAACTGGACCGGAAATAGAGTAACGTGTCGTGACTGGTTTCAACTGTGTTTGAAAGAAGGACTGACGGTTTTAAGAGAACAGGAATATGTTGAAGACCAATTAGAGAAAGAAGTTTCCCGAATAGATCAAACAGACTTTCTTATAAAACAACAATTTAAAGAGGATGCCGGACCACTTTCACATTCTGTCAGACCAAAAAAGTACGTTGAAATAAATAATTTTTATACTGCTACAGTTTACGAAAAAAGTGCAGAAATTATCAGAATGCTTAAGACCATCATTGGAAGAGAAAAGTTTTTAGAAGGGATGAATCAGTTTTTTAAAAATCAAGATGGATGCGCGTGTACTCTAGAAGATTTTAAAGAAGCTTTTGAGTTTGTATTAAACAAAAATTTAGACAAATTTTTTAAATGGTTTCATGAGCCAGGAACACCAAAATTGGTTGTTTCCGAAAAATATGTTGGAAAAAATTACAAAGTGACATTTAGACAAGAAAGGCCAATGCCACTGGGAAAAGGTTCTAATAAAGTTATTCCCATTACATATAAGATTTTAAATAATAAGGGTCGTTTTTTACAGCCAAAGAAAACGCTAGTGCTTGATAGAAAAACTTCCTCAATTGAGCTCAAGAACCAAAATGAAAAACCAGCTATTTCTTTATTGAATTCTTTTTCCGCTCCAGTCTTAGTTGAATTCAAACAACCAATTGATGATCTATTTTCTATTTTGGAGTTTGAGACAGACTTTACTAGTATATGGATGGCTAAAAAGAAACTCGATTATATAGCTTTGGAAAAAATAGCTTCCTCAAAATCTGATGTCGAAAATCTTATCTTAAGAACTTATGAAATACTCGTAAAAAAACTGGATACCCCTTCACTACTTGCAAAACTACTGGAGCTACCCAGTGACAATGAGTACTTTTCCAAGCTATTAGAAACAAATATCCCAGATCCTAAGGCTATGCAGCTAGACCTTCGTAAATACGAAACTTTATATAAGAAGTACTTTAAAGAATTCTCTATTTCCTATTTTAAGAATTTTATAAACCAAAAACTATATCTGAGAAAAAATTCGGATTACCAAAAAAGAATATTAGCCTGTGCATTAATATTTTTGAATAAAGATACAGATTTCCTGAATGATTTTATTAATATCATATTTAATGATTCCAATAATATGACCTTAAAGGTATCGTGCTTAATTGCCTACATTGTCAAAAAGGATGAAGAAGAAAATGTCAAAAAATTCTACCTAAAGTATCGAAAGGACAAGACCTTATTAAATAAGTGGTTTGCTATGCAAATACAATATGCAACTCCTAAATTGGCTTTAGATCGACTTCACGAACTAACAAATCACAGAGACTTTAACATGTTTAATCCAAATAATTTTAATAGTCTCATTGGGACTTTTGCAAAAAGAAATTTTCATGCTTTTCATCAAAGGAATGGCCAGGGATATAATGTAATAGCAGAATGGATAAAAAAAATTGATGCGGAAAATCCCCAAATAGCTGCGAGTACCACTAAGGCCTTTGAGCAAATCAGATTCCTACCTCAAATTTATAGGGGAAAAGCCAAAGTTGCTTTTAATACTCTTACCAATAGCGATAACCTTTCAAGAGCTACTTCTGAAATACTTTACAAGATTAAGGCATTTTTATAATAATTTTTATTGATTATAAAGGTGGGTTTAGCTACTGATTGCGTATAAAACAGAAGAAAAGAAATGGACGTAAAAAAATCACAGGTAGTAAGAGGCGCAAATAGCGATTTTGTCTTTGTGATTGGGTTAGAAGTTCATGCCCAAGTAAAATCAAAATCCAAACTCTTTTCAAGCGCTTCAACAGAATTTGGGGCTGAACCAAACTCTAATGTAAGCTTTATCGATGCCGGTATGCCTGGTATGCTACCCGTCGTAAATTCTTTTTGCATCAAGCAGGCGGTAAAAACCGGCTTAGGAATAAACGCAGAAATTAATCTCATTTCAAGATTTGATAGAAAAAACTACTTTTATCCTGATTTGCCACAAGGATACCAAATCAGCCAACTTTATGAACCAATTGTTGGAAAAGGTAGAATATCCATCCAAACAGAAGAAAAATTGCCAAAGGAGGTGGAGATAGAGCGCATTCATCTTGAGCAAGATGCAGGGAAGTCTATACATGATATGGATCCAACCACCAGCTTTGTTGATTTAAATAGAACAGGTATAGCGCTAATGGAAATTGTTTCTAAACCAGAAATTAATAGCCCATTTGAAGCCGTGGAGTATATAAAAAAATTAAGATTGATAATGAGATATCTAGAAACATGTGACGGCAACATGCAAGAGGGTTCTTTGAGAGCAGACGTAAATGTTTCAGTTTGTGAAATCAACACTTTTCAAAGTTTTATAAAAACGGGTGACTATGACTTACTAGGGACAAGGTGTGAGATAAAGAATATGAACTCATTGAAATTTATACAACAAGCAATAAATTTTGAAGCTCGCAGACAAATAAAACTTATAGAGTCTGGAAAAAAAGTTGACCAGGAAACACGCTTGTATGACCCAACTAAGAATGAAACTCGTCCTTTAAGAAGTAAAGAAGATGCGCACGATTACCGATATTTTCCATGTCCCGATTTATTAAAAATCGTTTTAGAAAAAGAGTGGGTTGATAAAATTCGAGATGATCTCCCAGAGTTACCTGACCAGAAGCAAATACGATTTATAGACGACTTTAATATTACACCCTATGACTCGGAAGTAATAGTTGCTGAGCAGGCAACAGCAGAGTTTTTTGAGGCTATAGCTACTAATACGGATGGGAAAATAGCAGCAAACTTGCTTATTAATGAATTATTTGGTCGATTAAATAAGGATAATTTATCTTTCAATGAAAATCCAACTACTGTTGGACAGATGAGAGAATTAATAAATCTTATAAAGTCAGATGAAATCTCTAGTAAAGGAGCAAAAGAGATCTTTGATCATATTTGGACATCTGGAGGCAATCCAACTGAGCTGGTGGATAAGTTAGGGCTTCGTCAAGTGCAAGATATAAGTTTTATCGAGAAAATAGTTGATGAAGTTATAAGAGACAATCCAGTGCAGGTAGATAAAGTCAAAACCAACCCCAAGTTAATTGGTTGGTTTGTTGGTCAAGTTATGAAAAAATCTCAAGGGAAAGCAGACCCCAAAATAATAAATCGAATTATTGCTGAGAAACTATAGTGATAACGACTTCCTTTAATGGAAAGCTAACGGCTCCGAACTCAACGGTTACATTCTAGATGTTATTTTAGGTTATATCTATCATAGGAAAAATCATAGCCTCGCTAATGGGTAATAAATTTTGGCCAATTTCAGCTTCTCTTGGTATTGAATTTTATTGATAGCGCATGAATATTTTGCATTGTATTAGATCCTAAAGCCTTATGAATAGCCCTCTCTCGGGATACCCTAGACATTTTTTCAAATATTTTTGCACTAATTACTACTTTAAAGTGAGTTTGAGTTCCTTCCTTAAAACCAACATGACCACGATGCAGCTCACTTTCATCAATAACCTCTAAAAACACAGGGTCAAAACATTCTCGCAAAGCTTTCTCTATCATGTTCAGATAATTCATATATTTTACCCAAAGGTTAAGTTTTTTCTTGGTTATATTTATAATAACACTATTGTATATAGTTCCATATTTATAACAGAAAATAGAGATGCAAAAAAAATCTTTCCTCGATTTCGACATATCCGTATCTGCTGACAAAAAAAGGCGGTCTAAGAAAAGTTCTGCCTTGGGAGGATTTGAATCATCTATAAGAACGTGTGAGATAGATGGTTGCTCTGAAGAAGCAAAGTATAGAGCTCCTAAATCACCGAAAGATTTAGAGAATTTTCACTGGTTTTGCCTCAAGCATGTTAAAGAATATAATACTAGGTGGAATTACTTTAAAAATCACTCAGAGGAAGAGTTTGAAACTGAGATCAATCTGTCAAAGACTTGGGGCAGAAAGACAAAGCCCTTCGGATCCAAATCATCTGTACATAGAACTCACTCCGATGGTAACTCTAGACTAAGGTTCGGAATAGAAGACCCTTATGGCTTTATAGACGGTTTTGCAAGCAAGGAGAATAGCGCTACCGGTACAAAAAAAAGGCTTAATCATTCAGAAAAGAAAGCGCTTTCAATACTGGGTGCTACAGAAATGATGACCAAAGACGAAATAAGAAAACTGTATAAAGTTCTTATTAAAGATTTGCATCCTGACACAAATGATGGGAAAAGAGATGATGAAGAAAGAATGACAGAGGTGGTTTGGGCATGGGATCAAATAAAAAGTAGTAAACGATTTGACGATTGAGCGATCATTTGAACTAAAGCATATATGAAATAAGGATTCGTAATGAAAGAAGAAAATATTCCAACGAAAAAAGTTGATGTAGCTGAAGTATTTGGAATAGACACCAAAATGGAAGTTTTTGCATTTGAATCGCCGACGGAGAGAGTACCCCAAGTGGAAGACTCCTATGTATTCGATAATGATACTACTTTGTCAATATTAGCAGGGTTTTCAAAAAACAGAAGGGTCATGGTACAGGGATATCATGGTACAGGAAAGTCTACCCACATTGAGCAGGTTGCTGCTAGATTAAACTGGCCTTGCGTTCGTGTTAATCTCGACAGCCATATCAGCCGTATAGACCTTATTGGGAAGGATGCTATAAAACTAAGAGAAGGTAAGCAGATAACTGAATTTCAAGAAGGCATCCTGCCGTGGGCATTGAGAAATCCTTCTGCTTTAGTGTTTGATGAGTATGATGCTGGTAGACCAGACGTTATGTTTGTTATACAGCGGGTATTAGAAACCGAAGGTAAATTAACCCTACTAGATCAAAATGAAGTGATAAAACCACACCCTTTTTTTAGACTATTTGCTACTGCCAACACGGTTGGCCTAGGTGATACAACTGGGCTCTATCATGGGACTCAGCAGATAAATCAAGGCCAAATGGATCGCTGGTCCCTAGTAGTTACCCTAAATTATCTTAAAAATGAGGTAGAAGAAGAGATTATTATTGCTAACTGTCCAGAATATGAAAGTGATGATGGGAGAAAAAATATTAAAAAGATGGTCTTAGTTGCCGAGTTGACTCGTAAAGCATTCATAGGCGGAGATATATCTACGGTAATGTCTCCTAGAACAGTCATAGCTTGGGCTCAAAATACTCTAATTTTCCATGATATAGGTTTTGCCTTCAGAATGAGTTTTTTAAACAAGTGTGACGAGTTAGAAAGATCAACCGTTTCTGAGTTCTTCCAACGTTGCTTCGATATCGAATTACCAGAGAGCATATTGTTGAAGGCTGCCTCAGAATAAGATGAGCAGTAAAAAAAAATCTGAGGCAACTGACAGTATCAAGAAATCGATATCGGAGACAACAAGGGCTATTTCTGGCAATGAAAGCCTTAAAATAAAATTTTCTGCAGACCCAAGTGGTGATTATGGCGAAGTTATTAAGCTTCCACAGATAAGTAAAGAACCGACCGATTTGGAGATATTAAGGCTCAGAGGAACAGCAGACTCTTTGGCTTTACAATCAAGATTTAAAGACGAAGAAACATATTCAAAATATGATCCATTCGGTGAACAAGCAAAGGAAATATATCAAGAACTCGAAATAGCACGGTGTGAATTACTTGGAGAAAAATATTATCCCGGTTCAAAGAGAAACATTTGGCAAAAAACAAAAGTAGAGGCATCAGAATACATGGGCAAAAACTCTGTGGGAGGAGAAGAAGAAAATATTTCACAACTTGCTAGGTATTTCATAAAACGTCAATTATCTGAATTGGCTTTACCTTCTGAAGCTTCTGAGCTCTTGGATGCAAAGGAAGTGTTTGAAGACTTAACTAGTCTCCCTGAATTTAATAAAACTGATGATATTTTTGATCAAGAGAAATTTGCTCTTCTTAGTAGAAAATTAATTGAAAGACTTGGATATGGCGAACAGCTCGGTGAACTTGATGATTCACAAAATGATATAGACGAGAATAATCAAGAAGAAGTGGAACAAGAAGAGGCGGGACAAGGATCAGAAAATGAGGAAAATGATGATACAGAAAACAGTGAAGCGGAAGATGGCGAACCTCAACAAAGCTCCAGTGCTGATGCTGACATAGAGGATAGTGAGATTGATGAATCTATTGAGGGTGAAGACCGAAGTGAAAACGAAATTATCCAAAATATTAAAGGTAGCCATACTAAAGAAGTACATTATCAAGTATTTGATGTGACTAGCGATCAAGAAATTAATGCGAATAAACTTGCAGATATAACTGAATTAGAAAAATTAAGAGAGTACTTAGACCAGCAGCTAGATATTCTAAAGGGTGCTGTATCTCGTCTGGCAAACAAGCTTCAGAGAAGACTTCAGGCTAAACAAAACAGAACTTGGAAATTTGACCTGGAAGAAGGATTACTGGACGCTGCAAAACTGTCACGTGTAGTACTAAACCCGACGACTCCCTTGAGTTTCAAACAAGAGAGTAGTACAAATTTCAAGGATACTGTAGTTTCTTTATTGATTGACAATTCAGGTTCGATGCGAGGGAGACCAATATCTATAGCAGCAATATCTACAGAAATATTAGCTAAAACCCTAGAAAGATGTAATGTTAAATGTGAAATACTAGGATTTACCACTAAGGCATGGAAAGGAGGGCAATCAAGAGAAAAATGGTTATCACAAGGGCGACCAAAGAACCCTGGTCGACTTAATGACCTTAGACATATTATATATAAAAATGCTGATGAACCCTGGAGAAGGGCAAAGTTAAATCTCGGTTTGATGATGAAAGAAGGGCTATTGAAAGAAAACATTGATGGAGAAGCATTAGAATGGGCTCATAAAAGACTTATTAGGAGAGAAGAAAATCGGAAAATCTTGCTAGTTATATCTGATGGAGCACCAGTCGACGACTCCACATTGTCTGTTAATCCTGCCAACTATTTAGAGAAACACCTTAGACATGTCATAAATAAAATAGAGACAACCAATAGAGTCCAACTTCTTGCTATTGGCATTGGACATGATGTAACCAGGTACTATAAGAGAGCCGTTACAATTACAGATGCTGAACAACTGGCTGGTGCGATGACAGAACAATTAGCAGATCTATTTGAAGAACAGAAACTTAACTTAGGAATTTCTTGAGTGTTAGCTAATAATAAGGATAAAGATAATCAACGAGAATTGTCTATAAGCGACAAGCTCACTCTAATAAGAAAAAAACTAAAGGAGAATAAATTAGATGCTTTTTTAGTTCCTCACAATGATATGTATTTCAATGAAATTACAGCACCCTTTCACAGTCGCTTGGAATGGGTTACGGGATTTACTGGGTCCGCAGGATTCGCAATAATATTCAGAAGCTCAGCTATCATATTTACAGATGGAAGATACAGCATCCAGATAAAACAGGAAGTTAACCAATCTTTATTTAAAATTGAAGACATTATTAAGAATTCACCTTTCACTTGGCTAAAAAAAAATATAAAAAAGAAAATAGTAGTAGGCTTTGACCCTTGGTTGCACTCCATAGAGGAGGTGCAAATGCAAGAAGGCGTTCTACAAAAATTTATCAGACTTAAAGCAGTTAACAACTTGATAGATAAAGTATGGCTGGGGAAGCCATTTGAAACTTTAGCGGAACCGTTTTTAAGGCCATCCAAATTCTCGGGAGAAAATACTAATCTGAAAATTAAGCAAATACAGAAGAACCTTTCCCTATATAAAGATCAGGGGTTTATAATTACATGTTCTGAATCAATTTGCTGGCTAGCAAATATACGAGGTCAAGATGTTCCAAACTCTCCCTTAATGAACTGCTATGCCATAATCTACTATGATCATGTATGTATCTACTCCATGAAGGAAAACTATAGAGATAGTGTAATCAAGCTGAGAAAAAATGTGATGATAAAACATTTTAATGTTTTTTTTCAAGATATTAAAAAATTAAAGAAAGTTTTATTTGAGCCAGCTAGCACGCCTTTTATTCTTAAAGAGAAAATCATGAAAAAGCGTATTAAGTCGGAACAAGTATGCAACCCTATATCATTGTTGAAAGCTATAAAAAATCCAATTGAATTAAAAGGTTCTATAAAAAGTCATGAGAAAGATGGGGTAGCCTTATTAAGATTTCTTAGATGGTTTAAGAGTAGGAAAATTAATGGCCTTGATGAAATTACTCTTGTAAAGAAACTTGAAGAGCTTAGAAAAATTCAACCCACATTTTATTATAACTCTTTTGATACTATAAGTGCAGCAGGGTCTAATGCTGCTATTACTCATTATAGAGTTTCGCTTAAAAGTAATAAAAAGATAAAAACTTCGGAGCTAATTTTAGTTGATAGTGGTGGTCAATATCTTGAAGGTACAACAGACGTCACTCGAACTTTAATTAAAGGACAAGCTTTAACAGAACAGAAGTTTCTCTATACAAAAGTATTACAAGGCCTCATATGTTTAAGTAAACTCAGGTGGCCTGCAGGATTGACCGGCAAGGAATTAGATCCATTGGCTAGATACTTTTTGTGGGAGCACAGTTTAGATTACGACCATGGAACCGGGCATGGGGTGGGGGTATTTTCAAATGTACATCAAGGACCTCAAGGCATTACAAGACTTAATACAGTTCCATTAAAACCAGGGATGATTTTGAGTATAGAACCCGGAGTATATATAGAGGGTAATTTGGGAATAAGACTTGAAAACCTAGTATATATTAGAAGAAAGAGTGCAATCTCAGGGAAGAAGAGAGAATTTCTAGAATTTGAGACATTAACATTAGCTCCATTCGAAAAAAATCTTATTGAAAAAAAATTACTAAGTACAAATGAGTTACGGTGGCTAAATTCATACCACTGCAATATCTACAAAAAACTAAGCCCTTTTTTAAGTGGCTCGGAGAAATTATGGCTTAGAGGTGCCTGTAAGACTTTATAACTCATTTTTTTAACGTAATTTTCTTCCCGATCTCTATTGGAATGTTATCCTCAACCAATGATGACTTGAAAAGATTGAATAGTTCTAACACTCTGTCCGGGTACTGTTTAACTTTACGTGCGTTCAAGTCCATATTCATCAATACCGTCTCAAAAACAGCTGATAATTCTAACGATTTATCCTTTCTCATTTCACCAAATACATGAACTCTTTTGAAATCAAAGTCTAGAATACTAATATCTACAAAAAATTGCTCTCCCTCTAATAGCTCGCTGAAATAATTGTAGCTAGCTTTAAGGGCAAAAGGCCCTTCATTATTTTTTTCAACAAAGGAAGGGCCAATATCAAGGACATCTTCAAAGAAAAAATCTAATGCCTTATCGAAAGCTAAAGTGTAGTAGGCCACATTCATATGACCGTTATAGTCTATCCACTTAGGAAGCACTTTTTGATTTCTTGTCCTGAATGGACAACTTAAAGTTTTTCCTTTTTGATCTTCAAGTGTCATTTATATTTTATTTTATTTTTTTAACTGTTACAGTTAGTTTGTATTTGCGAGACCAAACATGTCAATTGAAAACGCTATAAATCAGTTAAAAACTTTGATGGGAGATCGTTTATCTAGCTCAGCATCTGAAAGAAAGCAGTATGGGCAAAACGAAACCTATTACAAGGAAATGCTTCCTGATGCTGTTGCCTATCCAAAAGACGAGAAAGAAGTTTCTGAAATCTTACAGATTTGTAACGAAAATAAATGCCCAGTAATACCTTGGGGAACAGGAACTAGCCTCGAGGGAAATTCAATTCCTGTAAATGGTGGAGTAACTTTATCCTTTGAAAACATGAGGAGTATCCTGAACGTTAATCCAGATGATATGGATGTCACTGTACAACCAGGCTTAACGAGAGAAGAACTCAATACCAGCTTAAAAGAATTCGGCTTATTTTTTCCTGTAGACCCGGGCGCAAATGCTTCTATAGGTGGAATGGCAGCTACACGTGCTTCAGGAACAACAGCAGTGAGATACGGGACAATGAAAGAAAACGTGATTGGTCTCAAGGTAGTAATGTCGGATGGCCGAATAATAAAAACAGGCTCAAGAGCTAGAAAGTCTTCTGCCGGATATGATCTTACGAAGTTGATGGTCGGTTCAGAAGGAACATTGGGCGTAATAACAGAATTAACATTACGCTTACAGGGTATACCAGAGGAGACAGCATCCGCAATTTGCTCATTTCCAGATACAGCAAGCGCCGTAAGGACTATAATTGAAACAATACAACTCGGGATACCCATTGCAAGATCAGAACTTATGGACTCAACCTCCATAGAGGCTGTGAACGAATACTCCAAACTCGACTTACCAGTAAAAGAACACTTGTTTTTTGAATTTCATGGAAGCGCAACCTCTGTCAAAGAACAATCTGAAACTGTACAGGAGATTGCAGCTGGAAATGGTGGCAGTGACTTTCACTGGAGCACTGCAACTGAAGATAGAAACAAACTTTGGAAGGCAAGGCACAACTATTATTATGCAATTAAAGCCAAAAACCCAAACCATACATTTTTAGTTACCGATATTTGCGTGCCAATATCAAAATTAGCAGAAATGATAGATCAAACGGCTATAGAAATGAAATCAAAGGGAATGGCACCCAGCATAATGGGGCACGTGGGTGATGGTAATTTTCACTCTGGAATTATGGTAAGACCCAATAATGATAAGGACATAAATTTAGCAAAAGATCTGACCAGGCGAATAGTAGAACGTGCATTAAAATTGGAGGGTACATGCACCGGAGAGCATGGCGTGGGAATAGGAAAAATTGAATTTATGGAACAAGAACATGGTGAAGCCTACCAAGTCATGTCATCAATAAAAAAAACATTTGATCCAAATGGGATATTAAATCCGGGCAAGGTAGTAAAAGTTAACTAGTCTCCTTACTTGAATTTCTAAGTGTGGCTGCAGCTGCCAAAGCTTCAGAGGTTATTAATTCTCCTGATAGCATCCTTGCTATTTCTCTAACAGTCTCTTCTTCATTAAGGGTATCGATTTTTGTAATTGTTGACTGATCAGAATTAATTTTTTCAACCTTAACATGATTATCAGAATAAGCGGCAACTTGAGGAGAATGAGTAACCACTAATACTTGCTCGTGTTTTGATAGCTCTAGCAACCTTTTTCCAATTGCCGACGCGGTAGCTCCACCAACTCCTCTATCAATCTCATCAAAGATTTGTGTTTTGTTATTGCTGTCACTTAAAAAGCATAGTTTAACGGCAAGGAGAAATCTTGATAACTCACCACCGGAAGCAATTTTATTAAGGGGCTTAAAGCCGGAGCCTGGATTAATCTCAGTAGTAAAGCAAACATTATCACATCCAAATCTGGTCTCGCTTATCATTGTTATTTCTGTTTTGAACTTAGCTAGCTCTAGTTTTAATGGCTTTAATTCTTTTTCTATCCTTTTGTCCAGTTTAGAAGCAAATTTGTGCCTTTCATTTGATAGGTAAGTCGTTTCTTTCTTAAACTGATCATCTAATGCTAATATTTCGCTCTTTATTTTGTTTATTTTTTTATCAACTCCCCTTATACTTTTTAATTCTTCTTCCAATGAAACTTGTAAATTGAATATTTGATCCAACTCAACATTGTGAGCCATACAAATTCTCTTTATCGAATGGTACCGGTCTTCTATTTCATTAAGTTGCTTTTCACTATTAAGACTTTTTTCTCTCAGTTGATCCAAGATCTCACAAGCTTTAGAAAACCTTTCCAAAGCAGCATAAAAATTTTCAATTGGTAGATGATTATCAGTGTCCACTTTATATTCTAATCTTTCCAAAGATTTTATTGAATTCAAAATGCTCTCTTCTACCAACTCTCTATTTAGACCCCGAAGGATATCCACTATACCAGTGCTACTTCGACTTGCTTTTTTAAGTTCCCTTCTACGTGCTTCAATATTGTCTAGTTCAGCCGGTTCAAGTTCAAGCTCAGCAATCTCCCGTATCGATTTGTCTAGGAAGTCTGTATTTTCTACAAAGTTTTTCCTTTCATACTCCGTATCAAGCCGTTTTTTTAATTTACTTAGTTCAGTCCAATATTTGTCAACATTCTTGACATTTTGCTGTAGATTGCCAAAGGCGTCCAGAAGGCCTCTATGAGTCTTTACATTCAACAAGCCTTGCTCTTCAAACTGACCGTTCAAGTCTAGTATTAGGTTGCCCAGCTCTCGAACCATTTCCATTGAACAAGGAAGGTCATTGATAAAAGCTCTGCGTTTATTATTCGTGCCTATACTCTGTCTCAATATTAGAATTTCATCTATTGAGAAACCTCTTTCAGACAGAAATTGACTTATTATGCCATTATTCTCTAATTGGAACTCTCCGATCAGAGTAGCGGTATCACCTCTATTGCCAAGCTCGATCCTTGTATTTTTTTTTCCAAGAAGATAACCCAAACAATCTAAAAGAATAGATTTACCGGCTCCAGTTTCACCAGTTAAAACGTTGAGACCTGACGTAAATTCTAATTTCAGATTTTCGAGAAAAAAAATATTTTGTACAAACAGTTTTTTTATCAAGCTAATTAAGTCCTGAATCGTCCATTAAAGATGTAGCTGCACTGGTCCAACTACTTTTTGAGAATTTTTTTCTCATATACTCCCTTTCAGAAAGTGCTTCACTAAACAGTCCAACCATTAAAAAGCTTTCAATTAATCTGTAGGAAACCTCAGGCAAGAATTTAGAAACTTTGGTAGATTTCTTAATTTTCTTAAACCTCCTCATAGCAGCTGCTGGATTATTTCTTTTTAAATAGTATTTACCAACATTTAGTTGTTGACCTACTAAAAATTCCCTTGCTCTGTTAATATTTCTTTCTGCTTCCTTTTTTGAACCGCTTTTGGGGTATAAACTTTTGAAGGCAGAAAAGCTCGCTATACAATCTTGTGCAGCAGTCTGATCTCTCTCAACGATATCTATCTCATCACAAAAACTCTTTGATCTAAAGTACAGTACTTTTTGTGCTTTGTTGCTCTCGGGATAGAAACTTAAAAACTTGCTTGCTACTAAGCGAGCGTCCTCAAATTTCCCTGCTCTGTAATAGGCGTCTACAGCTTTGCTCAATCCAAGCTCGTCTTCTAGTGAATATGGAAAATATTTATTCACCTCCGAATAGTAATCACCTGCTCGCTCAAAATAGCCTCCTGCATAAGCTTCGTCTCCCAGGTTAATTATCTCTTTAGGTGTATTACTTTCATTAATCTCACTCGGTAGTTTGTTGCTACAGCTTACCAGTAGTAAGAGTAACCCATACGTAGTTAAGATTTTAAATAAACTATATAAAAAGAGCATACCTCTTTCTAACTTCTATATTATGCAAGAGTCAAGATAAGTGGACAAAAAAGAAAAAACAGTATTTATTCACTGAAATATATTCTTTGTATCAGCCTCTGAGATATCAAATCCTGGAAGTTTATCCTTATCTCCGTCTGAGAAATCCTTGCTGACAAAAATATCACCTCTTTTAAAACTTTCTCTTAGTAGTAGGTTTGTCAGTCCGTGACCACCAGAACACGATATAAATTTACCTAGTATCGGCCTTCCCACAAGGCTCAAATCTCCAAGAGCATCAAGTATCTTATGTCTAATACACTCATCAGAATATCTTAGTCCATCTTGAGCTATCATCTCATTCTCTCCAACGACGATCGCATTTTCTATCCCTCCACCGAGTGCAAAACCCTCATCTTTAAGTCTTACAACGTCACTTTTCCGACAAAAAGTTCTACTGTCACAGATTTCTCTTACAAAAGCTCCATTGACAATAGACAAGTCAAGGCTTTGTTTACTGAGTGCCGTTCCAGGCCAGTCCATCTTAAAATCTATTGAAAACTTCTTTGCCGGTCTTAATTCTGCCCAAGCATTTGAACTGCCTACCCGAATACTGTTTACTACCTTGTATAATTTAGTCTTCTTCTCAAGCTCAATCACTCCTGATTGAAGTATTGCTTTTACAAAAATTCTTGAAGACCCATCAAATATGGGAACCTCTGCTTCACTCAACTCAACTAATGCATTATGAATTCCCAAACCTGCAAAAGCAGCCAAAATATGCTCAGCAGTTATTATTGAAACTCCGACACTATTTGTAAGTTGCGTTCTAAGATAGGTCTTTGATACGTTTTCAAAATTAGCCTTGATATACGCATGATCTCCCTTTATGTCGGACCTTTTGAAAACTATACCATGATCTGCAGGCGCCGGATGCACAGTCATTTTGACATCCTTGCCTAAATGCAAACCTTTACCGTTGAGCATAAATGGTTTTTTTATTGATTTCTGAAACATAGTAACCTTCATTAATAAAGTTACTTAATCGGTCAAAAACCTCAATACACAGTTATATGTCAAAATAATTCAATTTCTAATTAGTTAGCCTGCCGACGTAAAAAAGCTGGGATCTCTAATTTGCTTTCATCTTCTCTATCTGAAATTAACTTTTCTTTTTCTTCAACATTCCGACTTTTAGTAGCTAGATTATCTTCTTGTTCTCTTTTTTCTGCGAAGCCTGTCATGCGTCTTATAAGATTGTTCAAACCTCCACCTGAAACAGTAGTTTCGTTATTTTGTTTCCTTGAAGGTAGATTTATCTCTGACGCAGATTGATTTAGAGGTGCCTCTATTTGTTTTTCGTTTTTGTCAGTATCCTCAAATTTTTCTTCAGGAGATAAGTTAGCTGACGTTAGATTATTTGATAATGTTCTCAACTCTTTGTTTTCTTCATCCAAATCTCTATCAAATACAGGGTCTTCATATTTTATTTGACTTTCTTGTGAAATATCTCGTGAGAAATAACCCTGCTCATTGGTTTTATCCATTTCAATATTATCTGATCCCTCTAACGCATTAAGCACTTCAGACTTTGATTTTGAAAATTCTGCGACATCTATTCCAGTAGCTACAACAGATACTCTGATAGAGCCCGTAAGATCGGAGTCAAAGGTAGATCCAACTATTATATTAGCCTCTGGGTCTACCTCGTCTCTTATTCTATTTGCTGCTTCATCTACCTCAAAGAGCGTCATGTCATTACTACCGGTCACGTTTATAAGTACTCCAGTAGCCCCCTTGAGTGAAATCTCGTCTAGTAAAGGATTGGCAATTGCCTTTTCTGCAGCTTGTAAAGCCCTATCCTCACCACTGGCTTCTCCTGTACCCATCAAAGCTTTTCCCATCTCGTCCATAATAGACCTAACGTCAGCAAAGTCCAAATTGATAAGTCCAGGTTTAACCATAAGATCGGTTACCCCTTTGACACCCTGATAAAGAACATCGTCAGCCATAGAAAAAGCTTCTGTAAATGAAGTTTTTTCAGTTGCCAGTCTAAACAAGTTCTGATTGGGAATCACTATCAGAGTGTCTACCACCTTTTGCAATGCTGATATTCCTTCATCAGCTTGCTTCATCCTGGTGGTACCTTCAAATTGAAAAGGTTTTGTAACGACACCGACAGTAAGTATTCCCTTTTGCCTAGCCAGGTCAGCAACAATGGGAGCAGCGCCCGTACCCGTTCCGCCTCCCATTCCAGCTGTTATAAAACATAGATTTGCTCCATCTAGAATATCGGCGATCTGCTCAGTGCTTTCAACGGCAGCATCGTTTCCGATTTCCGGTTTTGCACCAGCCCCAAGTCCCTGAGTCCTCTTTAACCCCAATTGCAACTTCGTTTGAGCATTGGACTGCTGAAGGGCCTGCGCGTCCGTGTTTGCGGCTATAAATTCTGCTCCCTCCAGATTCTTTAACATCATATTATTTACAGCGTTTCCGCCGGCGCCTCCAATACCAAAAACTAGTATTCTTGGCTTCAATTCCTGGTGATCAGGAATCCTGATATTTATTACCATTGTTGCCTGCCATTGTATTTTATTATGTTTTTTTTTACTGCTGATTCGTATAATAACCGAATCACCCTGTGCCGTCACTATTTTTATATTCTAGTTGGATTTTTCTAAGTACAGGGTTACCAGTTCGATTTTACCCAACGCCATGTTCTCCTTATTAACTCATCTCCTTCATGCTCGAAAGGTGCTTTAAAATCCCATACCTCATCCTGCGGTTGAGCCAAATTTAAAGCTAGCCCTATAACAGCAGCTGCTTCGGGCCCATGAGCTGAGGCCGGTAAACCTTGAATTCTCATTGGTACGGCAACACGCGTTGGCTTTCCAAAGAAGACGCACGTGAAATCTAATATGTTTGCTAGCTTGCTTCCACCGCCAGTCAAAACGATTTTTTGTCCAGGTAGAAACTCGAATTTTGAGCGATCTAATATCGTCCTGAGGGAGTCAAAAATTTCTTCAACTCTCGGCCTGATTACGCCTAACAGTTCAGACTTTGTTATAGTTCTTCTGTCAGCATAAAGATCTGCATTGCTCTCAGGTAATTCTAAAGTTTCTCTATCATCTGAGTTGGTAGGCATCAATCCTCCGTGTAAAACTTTCAACCTTTCGGCTGCTAAAAAAGAGACTTGGAATGCCTGCATGATATCACTAGTTATATGATGTCCTCCAATTCTTATAGACTCAGAAAAGATTAAATTCTTCCTGTAGAAAATTGATACACTAGAACTGGCAGCGCCTAAATCAATACAAATAACACCTAATTCCATTTCATCTTCAAGAAGACTTGATTGGCCAGAAGCGTAGGGAGCAAGTGCGATTCCCGCCAACGATAGATCACATTTATTCAAACAACTAACCATATTTTCTATTATATCCGAATGAATAGAAACAATATTCACATCAACTGACAGTTTAGATCCACTTATTCCCCTTGGATCCATGTAACCGTGTTTATCATCAATGCTAAAACTGACTGGCAAAGCATGAATTATTTCTCCTTTTAAATCATCATAAACTAAATTAAGTTTTGATAAAGCATGTCCGATATCTGCCTCAGCTACTTCTCTCGGAAGAAAGTCAATAGAAGACGATATTAGGGTAGATTTTTGAGTGCCACTGGAAAAAGTTAGGAAGACATTCTCAATTAGACACCCCGCCATTTTTTGGGCCCTTTGGATAACAGTCCTTATTGCACTTTCTGCTTCCCTCATCTCATATATTTCTCCATTCCTAATCCCCCTAGATTTTGTAGTTGAAGCCCCAATAACTCTGAAAGTTAGTTCTCTTCGTAATTTATCCTTTGAGAATGAATTCATTTGATTTAAGTCTGCAAATGAAATAACAAGACACATCACCTTGGAACTCCCAAGGTCTATCAAGGCAACAATTCCTTTTTTTATAGCAACAAGCCTCTTTTGCCTTAATTGCCTTTGACTCTGTAATAGTTTCCTCAACCTGCTAACCTCACTGTTTCTTTACTAATGTATTCGTCCGTTGGGGCTTTCCTGAACTTAATTATTGGTTTATCTAGATTTCTTAAATCAACAGAAACTATGGGTGTAGAAAGTTTGTTTGCCTCGTCTAGAAACATAAGCATCACTTCTACTCCTCTACTAAGGTTATTCTCCGGCAGCTTGAAAACCAAATCGTTTTTCATATGAATATCCCATCGTCTTTCACCAATCCATTCATAGTATAATATTTCTGAATTGTATGATCCTATTTCATTAACTAAAGATAAAAGTGCTTTGATATTTTTTGATCCATCTTTCCCAACTAAAAGAGGATACCTTGATAAACCTTCATAATCTCGATTTATTGATAAAATAACACCATTCCTATCTAAGACTTCATATAAATCTTTATTAAAAAATACGACTGCTTCTTTTCTTTCAACAACATTTACGATTACTAATCCATCAGTGGAAAACTTAACAAAAGCTTTTTCAACTTTACTTAATTTTTGTATTTTTTCTCTTAAGGCCTGAGCTTTCAATGCTGAAAACCCTTCAGTTGCAGTATTCTCAACTAGAATTATTATTTCTTTTTTCAATGACTCTTTGGCACCCTGCACTACAATTTTACTTATAGATAATTCCGTCAGCCCTTTATATAAAGCAGAACTTTCCTTACTCAAAAATCTGATTTCTGCATTTAAGTCGATGTTGTTGTAGATAAACTTTTTTGCTACTAATATGCTTGAAACCAAAAAAATTGTCGTTAAAAGTAATTTGAACCAAAGCCTATAAAATAATCTGTTTATCTTATAAGATAACTTTGATGGCGCTGGATCGTCAGATTTTAACAAGTTCATTGTTTACCTATTTATTACTCGATGCGTCTTTAATTAACTCCAAGCAAAGGTATTGTAAGTCTAAGCCGACGTATTTTGCTTGTTCAGGTACAAGGGAAGTTTTGGTCATCCCGGGTTGGGTATTAAGTTCCAAGATATATAGGCCTTCCTTACCATTCTTTTCATCCCATCTAAAATCCGACCTTGTAACACCTCTGCAGCCCAAAGAGTGATGTGCTCTGACTGCATAATTAATACATAAATCGAATATCTCCTTAGGTATGTCTGCAGGAACTATATGCTTGGAACAACCAGCTTTATACTTTGCATCATAGTTGTACCAATCTTCAGTCACTATGTCTGTAACTGTCAAAGGTCTACCATTAAGTACGGCAACTGTTAGCTCTCTACCAGGAATATATTTTTCTAAAAGATACCTCTTATCTAGTTTTATACCAAGCCCGCTACACTTCTCAATTTCCTCTTTGGATCTAATAAAATGAATTCCAACAGAAGAACCTCCGTTATTTGGCTTGATTACAAATGGGGGGGCAAAAGGTATCCCTTTTAATTGTCCTTCGCCACTTAATAGTAGATCCTCAATTACTGGTAACCCTGATGTCTGAAATATTTTTTTTGAGATAAATTTATCCATTGCCATGGCTGAAGATAAAACTCCAGAGTGTGTATATGGAATCCCAAGTATCTCTAACAGACCCTGAATAGTCCCATCCTCTCCCATACCACCGTGTAGTGCGTTAAATATAACATCGGGCTTTTTAATTTTAACGATCTCAGCCAGCCCATACATATTGGCTGAATTGATATTTAACGACTCCACATCAAATTTGGTTCTTTTTAGAGCCTCTATACAGCTTTCAGCAGTTGAGTCAGATACCTCTTTCTCCGCCGAAACTCCTCCCTGCAATACTAAAACTTTAGAAATATTTTTTGGATAAACTGTTTTATTCAAACTTATTTTCTCCCAACCCTTATTACTTCCCAATCAAGCAAAATCTTATATTTCTGATAGACTGATTTCCTAACATACTCTCCAAGAGACTCTATTTCCTCAGCTGTTGCACCCCCTAGATTTATAAGAAAATTTGGATGCTTATCTGATACCATTGCTTTTCCTAATTTTTTGCCTCTTAATCCTGCTCTATCAATTAAACTCCAAGCTTTTAATTCAATTGATTGTTCAAATAAATGCGATGATTTTCCATCAGGGTTTTTGAAAGTTGAACCACAAGTAGCTTTCTTTGTGGGCTGTGTTTTTTCTCTTTTGGCTAACATCGTTGTCATTTTCTCTTCTATTGCGCTCTTCCTTCTTCTTATTGGCCTAACAACAGCAGATGTGATAATAAAATTTTTTGGCAGCTCGCTAGTCCGGTATTTAAATTCAAGATTTTCCCTACTCACTCGAATAAATTTTCCTGATTTATCAAATCCCTCGATGCTTTGAACATAGTCGCCTATGTAATTACCATAGCAGCCAGCGTTCATAGCTATTGCTCCCCCTATGGTTCCAGGAATTGTTCTTAAAAAAGATAAATCATACCCGAGTTCAGATAAATTAATAGCAACCTTAGAGCTAAAATTCCCAGCCCCAAGCTTTATTTCATCATTCTTTTCCTCTATTTCCGAAAAGTTTCTGCCTAATTTTACCGCCACCCCACGAAGACCTCCATCTCTTATCAAAAGATTTGAACAAGCTCCTATCGGCATAACATTGATTTCAACAGGTACCATAGAAAGAAACCTAGATAAATCCTCAAGATTTCTTGGTCTAAATAGAATATCTACTGGTCCCCCAACCTTTAACCAACTAATTTTTGATAAAGGAAAATAATAATTTATTGATCCTGAAAATTGATTTTCATCAACAAAAGTGATTTTACTCATTATATTCATGTCCAGGTTTATTCATTAGAAAGGATAGGTTATTAACCCAATTGGTTATACTGCCAGCCCCAAGAGCTAAGAAAATATCGCCTTTATTACAATTATCCTTTAAAAATTCACTAAACGAAGCTTCGTCCTTAACATACTCAACCTTTTGCGTCTCAGTCTGCATAATAGATTTGATGAGAGTTTTACTATCAAACCTATCAATTTTAGACTCACCAGCAGCAAAAACGGGTGCAATACCAAGAATATCTGCATCTCTAAAACATCTCTGAAAGTCTGTGAATAATGACTTCAGTCTTGAATACCTGTGAGGCTGATGTACTACAATAATTCTTCTTTTTGCAATCTCTTTCGCAGCAGAAATAACAGCTTCGATTTCTGCAGGATGATGTGCATAGTCATCTATTATCGTAGCACCATTAAAAAAGCCAATTCTCGTAAAGCGCCTTGACACTCCTTCAAATTTGGTCAGTGCACTTTTAATAAACTTTATTGGGATTGACAAATTTGAAGCTGCCAAAATAGCTGCGCAAGCATTCAGTGCGTTGTGTTGGCCTATCATCGGCAAATAAAAATCTCTCAAATATATATTGGAAATCTTGTCATCTAGGTCAAATCTAGCACCTTGTTCATCAACTCTCAAATTCCTTATTGTAATATCTGCCTTTTCTGAAAACCCATATGTAATAATTTTTCGATCCTTGACATGTGAGATTACATTTGCAACGTTTTTATCGTCTATACAACAAATGGCTACTCCATAGAAAGGGACACTAGAAATAAATCTTTCAAAAGCTCTTTTTAGGTTCAGAAAACTACTATAATAATCTAAGTGTTCCTTATCGATGTTTGTTACTATCGCAACTGTTACAGGGAGTTTGTTGAACGATCCATCGCTTTCATCTGCTTCTACTATCATCCATTCTCCCTCTCCTAACCTAGCATTAGAACCATATGCTTTTATGACTCCGCCATTAATAACAGTTGGATCTAAATTACCCAGTTCTGCAATTGATGCGACTAGAGAGGTTGTTGTTGTTTTTCCATGAGAGCCTGCAACTACGATATTTAACTTCATTCTCATTAATTCTGCTAGCATTTCTGCTCTCGATACTTTCGGGATCCCGAGTTGTTTTGCAAAAGCTAGCTCTACGTTGTCCTTTCTTATTGCAGAAGAAAAAACAACTACTGAACAACTGCTAACATTCTCCCTATTATGCTCATAAAATATCTTTACACCTAAAGATGAGAGCCTATCAGTTATTTTTGTTTTCTTTATATCAGAACCTTGTACAGAGTATCCAAGATTTACGAGAACCTCAGCAATTCCAGACATCCCTATCCCACCAATCCCAATGAAATGTATTGGCCCCAAATTCAGGGGCAATCTAGTAGCAATCATTCTTTTCTCCTAAAAATGCTTCAATTGTTTTAATTATATTTTTTGAAGCATCAGGTTTGCCCGCTTTTAGTGATTTATCAGCCATAGCTCTTGTTTTTGAGGGGGATTTCAAAATGAGATGCAACTTTTTGGATAAATCTTCCACTAGACTAGGGCTTTCTTCGATCACCATTGCCCCGCCCTCCTCAGCAAACATTCTGGCGTTACGTAGTTGATGATCATCTTTGGCATGCTTTAGCGGTATAAGAATTGCTGGTCTTCCAACGATCGATATATCTGCGAGTGTATTAGATCCAGCTCTACAAATGATTATTTGAGACTCCGACATTAGTCTTTCCGCATCTTCAAAGAATGGTCGAACACATGCCCTTAAGTCCATATTTCTGTAGGCCGTTAAGACACTGTCTATATCATCCTTTCTTGCCTGATGAAATACTGTTAGCCGTTCTTTAGTTTTTTTTGACAGCATTGCTATACATTTTGGCATAACGTCAGAAAGTAACCTTGCCCCTTGCGATCCTCCAAGTACAAGCAACGTAATAGGCCACTGCCCCGGCTCTAGGTATTGGGAGTTAAACTTTTTTAGCACTTTATTTCGAATTGGGTTGCCGGTATTTAAGCTATTTTTTGTGTTCAAAAATAAGGTATTTGAAAAATGGCAAAAAACTTTTACGCTGAACCTTTGAAAAAATCTATTTACTCTTCCTAGCACCGCGTTCTGCTCCTGAATAAATAGGGGAGTTCTGAGTATAACTGACATCAACAGAATTGGGAAGGTTGAAACTCCTCCAAAACCTATGACAAACTTAGGCTTTTTCCTAAACATAATTTTCCCTGCGTGCATAGCTCCAAGAGGTAATTGATAAGATAGTTCTATGAGTTTTTTGCGAAACACTGCTGTCTCCGAAGAAATATTAATAACCTCTATTGCGTACTCATTTGAACTTTGATCCAGATACTGTAAACCTCTTACATCGGTGAAAATAATAACCTCCCATCCGATATTATTCAGTTCCGTTGCTAGAGCTATACAAGGCAACACATGACCTCCCGTACCTCCTGTTGATAATACGCAAACACCTCTTTTATTCATTAAGTGCCACCCATAAAGCTATCTATATTTTCGCTGGTTCTACGCCTGGTTACGTTGAGCAATAGGCCCATTAATATCCCCATGGCGACCATTGAGGACCCCCCATAACTTATGAAGGGTAATGTCATCCCTTTAGTTGGAAGTAAGCGAGCTGCTACACCTAAATTAATAAGCGCCTGCGTCTGAATAATTGTCAACAACCCTATGCCAACCAATAATAAAAACATGTTTCTTTCGATGATTAACCTTGATAATGATCTTAAAAAAATAACCATAAAGAGCGCTACTATCAAAATAAACACTATGAGACCAAATTCCTCTATAGCAACTGCAATGATAAAATCGGTATGGGCGTCAGGCAGGCTCCATTTAATCTTTCCATTTCCTGCACCAACACCCAAAAAACCACCTGAGTGAATTGATTGCTCAACTAAACCCATCTGAGATGTCGGCTCGACAACATTTGAAAAAAAGGTCTTTAATCTAGTCGCTACATGGTTAGAGAATTGATAAAATATAAAGGCAACGGTTAAAATAAAAGTAAAAAAAACTGCGGAGAACAGCCAAGAAACACCAACAATAAAATGGATCAAAACCCAGGAACCAATCAAAACTACAGTCTGACCTAAGTCAGGTTGCAACGTGAGTAGAAATACACAAATGGACATTGATAAGAAAGATAAAAATAGTCCTACTTTTGGGTTGCTATTTATATTCCCAGCGACAATCCAAGATATAAAAATCACAAAAAATGGTTTTAAATATTCAGATGGTTGAATTGTTAGCCAGTTTAAAGAGAACCATCGCACTGCTCCCTTTCCAAAATCCGTACCAAAAATTGGAAGAAGTAGAAGTGCAATTACAACTAAAAAAAAACCTATTATGCCAAGTCTTCGTACAACCGATAAACTTGTGGTGGATAAAAATACAATTAGAGAAAACGAAATAACCCCGTAAATAGCTTGCCTGTAAACATAGTAAAAAGTAGTTATATCATTGGAATCTGCTAGAGGCACGGAAGCTGCCATTGATAGAAGGACTCCAGTTACAATAAGGACTAAAGTCGCTATTAAGGTCCACTGATCAACCGATTGCCACCAACGATGAAACGGGTTTTCTACGGGCACAGCACGGTGGTTGCCGTGAATTATATCTGTCATTTTTACTGCTCGTTTTTAGCTATGACACTAACATTACTTGAATTAAAAAGACATACTAAATTATATTTTTTCTATATTCTTCAACTAGAGAAACGAAGTGCTTACCTCTTTCTTCAAAATTCAAGTATTGATCAAAACTAGCACAAGCTGGTGAAAATAAAATAGTGTCCCCATCTTTGGCATCATTTATTGCGCTATCAAGAGCCTGATTTAAAGTACTAAATTGCCAAATTTTATGACCTTCTAAGCTTTTTGCTATAACAGTACCTGCCTCTCCCATAAGATAAATCCTAGATACATTGTCCATACTATCTCGAAGCTGATAAAAATTATTCTCTTTTGCTTGGCCACCTAAAATCAAATGAACATTTTTATGAGTTTTTAATGCGTGTCTAGTTGCATCAACATTTGTAGCTTTACTATCATTAATAAAAGTTACGCCTTTAATAACACCCACATGCTGATTTCTGTGTTCGAGCGGCGTAAATCCATCACAATTGGTTAGAATGCTTTTGGGGGCTATACCAAATGATCTGGCCAATGCATATACAGTTAAAAGACTTTCTCGCAAGATTACGAGGCTATCATCTAGATTTCTCAAATCAAAGGAGTAGACCTGCCGACCCTTTTGCCATTCAGTAATGAAATGTCCTTTTAGACCTACAGCCCATAGGTAATCTTTGACATCTATTTTACTGCTGATGGCGATGATTTTATTCTCAACTGAGTTAAGTCTGTGATATAAAAATAGGCCCTCTGCAGTATCAATATTAATGACCGATTTATCTGTTAAGTTTTCCAAAAATAGTCTTGCTTTGGCATAAAAATATCCCCCTATCCCTCCATGTCTTTGAAGATGGTCTGACGAAAAATTAATAAAAGCCGCAAAATTTGGAGCTAAACATTTTGCCAATTCGATTTGATATGAAGATAGCTCGAGGATCCTTATAGAGCCTTCCTTTGGGGGACTTAATTCTAAAGCAGGTTTACCTATATTGCCTCCCATTTCTACATCTTTAAAAACTTTAGAAAGTACATGAGTGACCAAAGCTGTTGCCGTAGATTTACCGTTCGATCCTGTTATTGCAATAATTTGTGGTGGATTACTGAAAGTTTCATAATCCTCTTGGATATGGTTTGAAAAAAGAAGTCCAATATCATTGTCTACTCTTATATTTAATTCATATGCTAAGGTAACTATTGGATGTGGATTTGGGTACAAGTGAGGAACACCTGGGCTTACGACTAGAAGATCTAGATCCCTAATTAAGTTTTTGTTATTGAGATCTCTTACAGTAATCCCACTAGCTTCTAGATTATATCTCTTTTCTTTATCATCATCCCAACAGATCAATAAGCCACCTGCTTGCTCCACAGCCTTGACAACAGACAAACCTGTCCTTTCAAGGCCGAGAACCCCCACTTTTTTGTTTCTCAGGTTTTTTAAATTTATCATTTTATCTAAGTTTGAGGGTTGCCATGCCAAGGGCCGCCAGTATTACAGCAATGATCCAGAACCTTATTACTATTTGCGACTCCGACCAACCAAGTTTTTCAAAGTGATGGTGTATTGGTGCCATCAGAAAAACTCGTTTTCCTGTAATCTTAAAAAATAATACTTGTATTATCACAGAAAGTGTCTCAATCACAAACAGGCCTCCAACGATCAATAAGACAAGCTCATGTTTGATGGATACTGCTATACAACCGAGAGCCGAACCAAGGGATAAAGATCCGGTATCTCCCATAAAAACTGCCGCAGGGGGAGCATTATACCACAAAAATCCTAAACCACTACCTATCAAAGCTGCGGAAAATATAAGTATTTCACTACTACCTTTAATATAGTGAACATCTAAATATAATGAATAATCTGCTCTGCCAACTATGTAAGAAATAATACCTAATGATGCTCCTGCAATTATAACTGGCATAATGGCCAACCCATCCAATCCATCTGTTAAATTAACGGCATTAGCAGACCCGACAATTACAATCATAGCAAAAGGGAAAAAGAAGGCTCCCAAAAATACCAAATAATCTTTGAAAATTGGCAAAGCCAGAGACCCACTCAAATCATCAAGGTGCTGAATCTGAATGAAGTAGGCAGCGATAAAAGCTATTGAGAACCCAAATAGCAATCGTAGGCGACCAGAAAGACCCCCATAATTTCTTTTAACAACTTTGATGTAATCATCAATTAATCCAATAACGCCGAAAGAAAAAGTCACAAATAAAATAATCCAAATATACTGATTATCTAAGCGTGCCCACAAAATGGTAGAAATTGTAACCGCTAATAATATAATGACTCCTCCCATTGTGGGAGTGCCCGCTTTTTTAATAATATGTTCCTTAGGGCCATCTTCTCTTATTGGTTGACCCTCTTTCTGCAATTTTTTTAAGTAACCAATACTGTATTTTCCAAATGTAAAAAATATTATAAGAGCTGTAAAAAAAGCACCCCCTGCACGAAAAGTTATATAGCGGAAAAGATTAAACACGTCGCCACCATCTGATAAAAAACTCAAAAAATATAACATTGCTGAAACTCTAAATAGTTAAGTATTTTTCAATTTGTTGACTATCTTGTTCATTCCCATTGAGAAAGAGCCTTTAATCATTACTATATCCCCGTTTTTAAGTTTATTAACTAAAACATTTTGCATCTCTTCTGCGGTTTCCGTCCAAAACCCTCGCTTAGAGTTTGGTAACACATCATAAAGCTTTCTCATTCGAGATCCCACGCAATAAATTTTATCAATTTTATCCAATCTTGCAAATTTGGCTATATTTACATGTTCTTTTACCTCAGATGACCCTAGCTCTAGCATGTCTCCTAATACAGCTATCCTCCTATTATACTGATATTTACTATTTTTTTTCCTGAAAATACAGGAAAGGGTGTCTAAAGACGATTTTACTGAACCTGGATTTGCGTTGTAGCTTTCATCTATAACGTGTATAGCTATACGACAATCACGCAGTGCTAATTTAACTTCTAAAACTTGGCCGCGTCCAGCTAATGGGGCCCAATTCTCTAGGGCTAAAATAGCGTTCGCTGAGCTTAACTTTAATGATGCTACAAGCGTCAATAGCGCTGCTGCATTTTTCATGTAATGCGTTCCAGCAGTTTTAAGCTTCACTTTCCATAAATCTTGTTCTTGATCTAAAATTGTTGAGGTAATAGCGTTGTTAAATATTCGTGTTTTGTGGATTCTTACATCACTATTTCCATCCTCCCCGACTGAGATTACATTAGGGCCAAAGCCCTCTACTTTTGATTTAAGTTGGCTAAATTTTTCAATATCGCCTGGTATGACAGCGATACCGTTTTTTTTCTGCCCTGAACAAATGGACGCTTTCTCTTCTACAACATTATCTAGAGACTTTAGACCTTCAATATGACCAATTGATACATCCGTTATTATAACATGATCAGGCCTGACTATCTGGGATAATTCCGCGATTTCTCCTAAGCTATTCGTACCAATTTCTATTAAGACGTATTCAGTATCTTTTGGTATAGTGGCTAGTGTTAATGAACAACCTAGAATATTGTTATAACTTTTCTCTGAAAAATGTGTCTTCCCGAAGCGTTTAAAAACCAATCCTCCCATGTCCTTGGTGGAAGTTTTTCCGGACGTTCCAGTAATTCCGATAAAAATGGCCTTAGATTCATTTCTAGCAATCTTTGCCATTCTAACTAATGCCTTCATCACGTCATCGACAAATAATAACTTTTCATTTTTATTTAAACCTTCTGGTGTTTTGCTCACCATGGCAGCTGCAGCGCCATTATTGAAGGCTTCTTGGACAAAGTCGTGACCGTCTCTTTCCCCTGGTAGTGCTATGAAGAGGTCTCCTTTATTAATTTTCCTGGTATCAAACGAGATACCTGAGGCTTCCCAGAATGATTTGCATTGACCTAAAGTAGCAGCCTCTGCCGTAAAGTTATCCCATAAAACTTCAGTCACTATCAAATCTATTCCATTAATTCTATTGCTATGCTGGCTTGCTCAAAGTCACTAAAAGGAAAATAATTATCTCTTATTATTTGTACCTTCTCATGTCCTTTCCCAGCTATTATAACTATATCATCAGGTCGGGCTCGTTGAATTGCCAATGTTATTGCCTCTGCTCTATCCTCGATCTCAATAGCACTTGGACAGTTCTCAATAATTTGCTGTCTAATAGATTTTGCATCTTCATGGCGAGGATTATCATCGGTCACACAGATAAAATCACAATATTTGTGTGCTATAGCGCCCATAGGTTTCCTTTTGTCTTTATCTCTTTCTCCCCCTGCACCAAAGACCAACAGTAACTGGCGCTTTGTTAATGCCCTAAGTGTTTCCAACAAATGCTTTAAAGCATCAGGAGTGTGTGCAAAATCTATATACACAAATGCTCCTTTGTTTGTTTTTCCAACGAATTCCAATCTGCCAGGAACCGGTTTCAAAGAATTACAAGAAGTCACCAGGTCTTCAAATTTAAAGCCAAATTTCTCGCATGTAAGCAGTGCCATGCCTAAATTTAGTGCCTGAAATACTCCTATTAAATGTGTTTGAAACCTATAAACCAACTCACCTCTCATAATCTCGATAAATTGGATTTCCTGCATACCTCGAGTGACCCTTAGTTTGACATTAGCTATATCGCTAAAGCCAATTGTTTCTATTTTGAAACCTTTGTTTTTTGCTTTCGCAAAAAATATTTTTCCATATTTATCGTCGATGTTTACAATTATTTTTGTATCCAAACTCAAAATATCAAGAATGCCTAGCTTAGCTTGAAAATATGTTTCCATATCTTTATGGTAATCTAAATGATCTTGGGTTAAATTTGTGAAGCAGAAAACCTTAAATGCCACACCGTTTACCCGGTGTTGCACTATGGAATGCGATGACACTTCCAAAAGAGCATGATTAGCTCCCTTTGATCTGGCCATATGCAAAACTCTTAAAATAAAAGCTTTGTCGGGCGTGGTATTTTCTGTTCTTAAACTTAAAACTCCCCCAACTCCCAAAGTCCCTATAGTTACACATGATTTATTTTTTTTTTCAATGAGTTGTTGGCAAAAATTCACCACTGATGTTTTTCCATTTGTCCCTGTAATTCCCATAACAAAATTTGGTCTCTTCGAGTAAAATATTTCACAGATATAATTCAGAGTGCCCTCAAGATCTTCGACTAATAGAAAAGGTATGGTTGGATCTAGGTCTTGATCTCGTGCAATTTGGTACCCTTCTATGTCAGTGATAACAAGGCTCGCACCTTTTTTAAAAGCTTGATCACTGAATAGTACAGCATGGCTTTTTGTTGTAAGACCTGCCTTGGCAAGAAAAATATGTCCTTTTTCAATCCTAAGAGAGTTAGTTTCAACACCCATAATTTCAGGATCTTCATAATTCCATTGCCCTTTCCGTTCAATCTCTTTTATGTTCAAAACTGAGAGTCTAGTCATAATTAATTTTTCTAAACATCGTAAACCACTCTAAAACTTCGATAGATGGTGTTCAGGGATCACATTCATTAAGGGGCCAGTTCTCTCTATTAATTTTTTAACCATGGGTACTACAGTACAGCTAGCGTAGCGACATGGCTTCTGCAAGAAAGCATTCTCTGGTTCATCTAAGAAGGCCGCAATAACAAACCTTGGTTCTTTGAGTGGAAATAATCCCACAAAATTTGCAATTACCTTATCCTTTTGGTATCCTCTTTTATCAAGAGAAATTTTCTCTGCAGTACCTGTTTTCCCACCAATACGATAATATTTACTTCCTAGAATTCTTGCTGTTCCTCTTTGATCGGTAACAACAGCTTCTAATAATTTAAGAATTTCATCAGAGGTCGTTTTCTTTAAAACTCTAGAACCAGAATGACCCTCTTGGTTTTTTTTCAAAATGGTAGGTTCCACATCAAATCCTCCATTCCCTAATATTGCGTAGGCTTTTGCTAAATGTAACAGTGAAACTGATATTCCATAGCCATAAGATACGGTAGCTAAAGTTAAGTCTCTCCAATTTTTTGGCAAAATAGGCTGAGTTAGCTTTGCCTCTCTCAATTCTAAGCGTACGGGTTCAAAAAGTCCAAGAGTGGAAAAAATCTCTTTCAATCCTGTCTCCCCAACCATCAGAGCTATTCTTGCGGATCCTACATTTGATGACCTTACAATTATATCGTAGATAGAGCTCTTGCTGTTAAATTTATACTTATCCTGAATTTTTTTTGAGTTTATTCTAAATGCCCTCGTATCAATTAGGGTGTCTAGGGTAAACAGATTTTTCTCTAATCCCTGAGCGACGGAAAATATTTTAAAAGTTGATCCCATCTCATAGACGCCTTGAACAACTCGATTAAAATAAATACTAGAACCTTTATTTTTTCCTAGTTCGATTCTTTCTTTGTTGGCATCAAAGCTTGGTGACGAAGCAAGTGCCATTATTTCACCATTATGTATATCCATTATAATTACACCTCCAGCTTTAGCACCCATTCTTTTTTGCCATTCTTTTAAAACATTTTCTACTTCTGCTTGAACTGGTAAGTCTAAAGATAAATTAATGGCGTTATTTTTTACCTTAGTTGAGTTTTTTAATGCTAATTTATTTTCAAAAGCTTTCTCAACTCCAGAAATTCCTGAGATTTTTGCATAATTTACATCGAACTCATTTACTTTGGTATAGCCAATAACATGCGATGCCAAGGTTCCATAAGGATAAAAACGGTACTCTCTCTCACCAAAATAAATTCCCGGTTGCCCCAAATCAAAAAGTGCCTTTTCTTTCTTTGGCGACACAAGACTTTTCAACCAAAAAAACTTTCGACCATCATTTAATTTATTCAATAGTACTGCTTCATCCAAATCTGGGAATATATTTTTTAATTGTTGAGCAAGTAATGGCTTTTTCTGAATTTTTTCAGGCCGAATATAAACTGAAACTCCTTCAAGGTTAGTTGCTAAAATATATCCATTCCTATCTGAAATATTTAATCTGGAATGTATTTTCTCTGTCTCAGAATAACGTATATTTTTTTGATGACCCTTTGATGCCAGAAAGGCTATCTTAGCGCTTATCAATGAAAATCCTATCATGACAAATAGACTGAATAATATCAGTCTTGCTCTGGTTCTAGAAAGCTCCGCAAAATTTTTTTTTTTATAATTACTCATCATGATCAATTCTAGACAGCTTTCTACCTGTTAAAGCAGTTGGTACCTTTTGACCGAATTGATCCAAATCTATTTCGGAAAACGAAATGAAATCGTTAGGGCTAATTGGATTTAATCTTAGCTCAAAGAAATAATACTCAACCAACTTTCTTAAACGGTCAGGACTATTTAAATGCGCCCATTCAGCGTTTAAGATTTTGACTTCCTTATTCGCTGAGACAATCGATTTCTCCAGCTCTTTTACTCTTTGATTAGCAGCTCGACTCTCATAATTTATTTTATAAGCCCACAAGCCTAAACTAAAAGTACTTACTATAAGAATTGTAAATAAAAAAAATCTCAACATTTCATATGCCTAACTCAACCTCCGGGAATTCAATTTTTTCAAAAACTCTTGACGGCCTATCTGAGACTTTTTTATAAACCCTCAATTTTGCAGATCTTGCTCTATTGTTTCTCTCAATCTCATCAATTGCAGCAACTACAGGTTTTTTATTTACAGGTATAAGAGATGGATAAGTTTTAGAAGTTGGTGGACTATACCTGTTGGTTGAAGAAGCCTTGCCTGACATTATTTTCCCAAAATCCTTAACAATCTTATCCTCAAGGCTATGAAAGGTCACTACTGCGATGATACCTCCCTTTCTGACTATTTTCTCAGCGAATATTAAAGCTTTTGATAAATCCTTTAATTCATTGTTAACAGCAATTCTAATTGCTTGAAAAGTTTTTGTAGCAGGATCTTTATTAAAGTTTTTTGGAACTATAGCTCTTACAATCTCTGCTAATTCCAGAGTTGTATTTATTTTTCTTTTTTTTCTTTCATTAACAATGCTATTTGCAATTTTTCGTGCTTTTTTCTCTTGTCCGTAAAAGAAAATCAAATCCGCTAAAGTTGTTTCCGAACAGAGGTTGATTATCTCTGAAGCAGTTGGGCCAGGCTGATCGCCCATTCTCATATCAAGAGGGCCACTTTCCCTAAATGAAAATCCTCTCAAAGGGTTGTCCAAATGCATTGAAGAAACACCAAGATCTAAAACAATCCCACAGATATCATCTCTACTGGCTATATCATTATTGTTTTCCATATTTGCAAAGCTTTGATTATAAAACTTTATCATATCTCCATATTCATTTTTTATTCTCTTAAGAAAAACTTCC
>CACHJY010000010.1 GCA_902580265.1 uncultured Alphaproteobacteria bacterium | reverse complement strand
AAAATCAGCTTTCACCTGAAGCCCTTTGTACTTCTGAATTTTTTGATATTAAAATTGGTATGTAGATCTGACCAAAAAGCAATTAGATAATTTTATTACTGTTGGCAAAGTACTTAACTCCTACGGTTTGAAAGGCCATGTAAAGGTAGCTGTTTATTTGGAAGACTTAAAGCTCCTGCGAACAGTTGGGATTTTTTTTGTAGGTGCTTCTCTTCAAAGAAACAAAATCAATTTTTTAAAATATTCAAAAAAATCAGTATGGATAGCAACTATTAATGAATATAAGAATAAAGAACAAGCGGAAAGACTGAAAGGTCAGCTTATTTTTCTTGAAAAAAAACTCTTACCTACGCTAATGACCGACGAATTTTATTATAACGACCTGAGAGGCCTTCAAATAAAAATCAGTGATAGCTTACAAAAGGGTATCGTAATCGATGTTTGTAATTTTGGTAGTGGAGATGTATTAGAAGTTTCGCTTGACGGTAGAGAAGCAACTGTATACATCCCTTTCAATAAGGACAATGTAAGTAGAATAGACTTGGCCAATAAAACCATTATATTGACACCCGTAAAAGGTTTACTTACCTGAACCGGAATAAATTAAAGAGAAAATGTCTAAAACTCAACTATACGTTAAGGTTATAACTCTTTACCCAGAGATTTTTCCTGGTCCATTATCAGCTTCAGTAACAGGAAGAGCGTTAAAGAAAAAGATTTGGCGCCTGGATACAATTGATTTGAAGCAGTATGGAAAGGGTAGGCACAAAAAAGTAGACGATAGGCCAATATCGGGTGGGCCTGGAATGATCTTAATGCCAGATGTTCTGGATGATGCTATCTTAAATGTTAATAGTTCAATCAGCGGTAAAAATAAACTTATAATTTGTATGAGCCCAAAGGGAATTCCTCTAAGTCAAAATGTTGCAAAGAATATTCTGCAATATAATGAGCTAATAATAGTTTGTGGTAGGTTTGAAGGTATAGATCAAAGAGTTATTGAGAAACATAAGATGAAAGAAATATCTATTGGAGATTTTATTTTAACAGGAGGTGAGCTGGGAGCTATGGTTTTATTGGATACGGTAGTTAGATTACTTCCTGGCACCTTAGGCAATGCCAATTCTATTATTAAAGAAACTTTCACAGATGATTTACTTGAAGCACCACAGTTTACAAAACCAATAGACTGGAACGGGATGGAAGTACCTGAAATTCTTCGGACTGGTGATCATAAAAAAATTTTGAAATGGAAAAATGAGGCATCGGAAAAAATCACAGAAAAAAATAGGCCAGATTTATTCATTAAATACATTGAAAAAAAAAAAAAATTGATTAAAAGAAAATAGTTAAAGAATTTTTGATGGTCCTATGATGCATATTATTGAGAAAATTGAAACCGAACAAATAGAAAAGATTGGCAAAACGATACCTGATTTTGCATCTGGTGATACTATAAGAGTCGGCTACAAAATTACTGAGGGTGAACGAACTAGAATACAAAACTACGAAGGTGTAGTTATTGCTAGAAAGGGCGGGTCTACACTAGCTGCATCTTTTACTGTTAGAAAAATATCATTTGGAGAAGGAGTTGAAAGGGTTTTTCCACTTTATTCCACTAATATTGAATCAATTACTGTTGTGAGAAGGGGTAGAGTTAGAAGATCTAAGCTTTATTACTTGAGAGGACTAAGAGGAAAGTCCGCTAGAATAGCTGAGAAGACTAATTATAAGAACGAAATTAGCACCTCTACTAAACCAAAGGACTAGAAAGATGAAAAAAGATAAACACCCCGATTACCACTTTATAAACGTAAAGATGACTGATGGATCGATATATAAGACAAGATCCACGTATGGTAAAAAAGATGAAAACCTGAACCTTGAAATAGACCCATTAACTCATCCGGCATGGACGGGTGGTTCACAAAAACTACTTGACACCGGGGGTCGAGTTTCAAAATTTAAGAAAAAGTATGAGGGTTTTAAACTCTAACTTCTTTTAGTTTTAATATATTTCTACACCTAGAAATCTATAGTTCCTGGTAGAGAAAATGGCAAAGATTATCGTTTTTGGCAATGAGAAAGGGGGATCTGGAAAGTCCACATCCGCTATACATGTCGCTGTAGCTCTCTGTTACCAGAATAAGAATGTAGGAGTAATAGATTTAGATATAAGACAGAGAAGTATGTCTAGATTTCTAGAAAATCGAGCAGATTTTTGTAAAAAACAAAATTCGAATTTACCAAGTCCAACATATCTTAGAGTCGATCAATCTAATAAAGACAGCAAGGCTGAGTCTAATTCAGAGGAAGAGAAGAGATTTGCAGATACATTAATGGCTTTAGAAAAGACATGTGACTTTTTAGTAATCGATTGTCCTGGGGGCATTTCAAATTACGTGAAGATGGCTCATACCGTAGCTGATACACTAGTGACACCAATTAATGATAGTTTAATTGACTTTGATCTTTTAGCAAAGATCGAGGCCTCCACGGGAAAAATAGTGGGGCCTTCGATTTATTCAGAGATGGTTTGGAATTGTAGACAACTAAGAGCCTCAGCAAAACATCCACCAATTGATTGGGTTATTCTGAGGAACAGAATATCACACGTTTTTAGTAAAAATAAATATCAGGTTGGTAACTCTCTTAAAAATCTTTCGAAGAGAATTGGGTTTCGATTAAGCACAGGGTTTTCAGAAAGAGTTATATTTAAAGAATTGTTTTTATCTGGATTAACTTTACTAGATCTAGAAAAAATGGATGATTGGCACCCCACGCTAAGTCACATATCAGCCCGTCAAGAAATGAGGATGCTATTAGTTAGCTTAAATTTAACAGGTGACTAGTTTGTTAAAATGTTACAGGTAGTTTCTCGAGATCTCGTTCTATCACATAAATTTTCAGCTAATGCATAGGAAATTTTATTAACAAAAATAGAGTATCTTTTCTCTTTATTTTCTCTTATTTTTATAGATCCGTTATCAATATCAGCTAGTAAATCAATATTTAACAATATAATATTTGGCATATCTTTCTCTGCTGACACAATAGTTGTGTACATTCCTATTTGAACAATGACTTCATTTCTCTTGGCACTTTTAATTAAGCTTTGATTTTGCCTTTTGTTTGTAACATTTATATTCTCTTTTCTTTGAGATTTTAGCATAGATTCAAGTGATTTGGGCTTCATCAAGGGAATTTTCACAACAACTTTCTGTGTAGTTGAGCTATTTTTTGTTAGTTGTAGGGGTGCTAACTTACTTATATTTTTTCTTATTGGCACAATTTTAAAGGCGTCATCAAAGAGGCCTATGATTCTTTTTGCTCTTTCAGAAGAAGAGCTTGCACCGATTAGAATTCCTATTAGCTGTTTATCGCCTCGTTTAGCGGAGGCTGCCAAATTATGTCCTGCGGCGTTTGTATAACCTGTTTTTATTCCGGAGGCCCCTTTATATTGTCTCAGAAACTTATAGTTTGTATTCCTTATTGTTTTTCCTGAAGCAGACGTTTCCAATCTACTAAAAATATTGAAGTATTCTGGATAATCTAGCATAAGACGGCGAGCTAATATTAGCATATCTTTTGCAGTCGAATAGTGACCTATCTCTGTCAAACCATGGGCGTTCTTGAAGCTTGTAGATTTCATACCCATTTTTTTTGCTGCTATATTCATATCTTTAATGAATTTTTTTTCAGAGCCTGAAATAGCTTCACCAAGTGCTGTAGCAGCATCATTGGCAGATCTTATAGCCGATGCTCTAATTAGATACCTTATTGAGACTTTCTGGCCAGGTTTATACCAAAATTTTGATGGAGGCTCCGATGCAGCATTTTTACTTATTATTACCTTTTGATCTAACTTAAGTCGGCCATAACGAATTGCATCAAAAGCTAAATACAGGGTCATCATTTTTGTGAGTGAGGCAGGATGCACCATTTGTCTTGAATTATGACTATTTAGAATTTTTCCATCCCTAGCATCGGCGACTATATATGCATAGGTTTTAGCTGATAGACCCGATGCATAAATCAATATTACAAGGATTGTTAAAATAAAAGGGGTTAACAATCGAAAGTAAATTTTCAATGCGTCTCTCTTCATTTATTTATTATACAAAAAAATATGTTGCTTAAGTTACTCAATTCAGACTCAGATATGATTTACAATAATTGAAGACCAACATTTTTTTAGAAAAATAAATTATTATAAATTCCAAAAGAAAATGTTAGTTATTGCTTTTCTTTACTTTTAATATACTTAGACTGTTGAAGAAAAAAAGTGAAATCAAGCGCGGACAATACAATGACTAATAAAGATGACGAAATAAATAATGACTTGTCAGATACGTCAGTACTTGTAAAAAAGCGTAGTAAGCTAAAAAAGCCTCCGCTGTACAAAGTTTTGCTATTAAACGACGATTTTACTCCCATGGAGTTTGTAGTGCACGTGTTAGAAAAATTTTTTGCTATTGGGCATGAAAGAGCTGTACAGATAATGCTCACCGTGCATAAAAAGGGCATTGCCGTTGTGGGGGTGTATTCACATGACATAGCGGAAACCAAGGTAACCCAGGTTATGGACTATTCTAGAAAAAACCAACATCCATTACAATGTACAATGGAGAAGGAGTAGGTTGCAGAGCCTGGCATGCCAGAGGTTTGAAACATTTTGGAGCCAAGTAGCACCAATATATGTTGGTCAAAAATTAGCAATTTTAGGCTCTGAACAACCACTAGACTTTAGTTGCCTAACAAATAAAAATTTGTGTCACTTCATTTCTAACGTAAAAAATAATTTAAGAGAAGCCAGACGTTTAGGTTTCGTTATTTCAACTATTCTAAACTGCTATTACGATATTATCATTATTGAGTTGACAAAAAGTAAAGAAACCAATTTTGGTCTCATAGCCTTAGCTGAAGAGTATTTGAGGGATGGAGGGAAAATGATTATAAATGGTGATAACCAAAAAGGAGTCAAAAGCTTTCTCAAAAATATCTCTAACCACTGGTCTGCTGAAAAAACAGTTATTAAAAAAAAAGGTAGAATAGCTCTTTACCAAAAAAAAACTCCATTATTTGGTCATTGGAAAAAATATCAAAATTTCAAAAAAAATAGAGATGGTTATTATACCCGATGCGATATGTTTTCTCCAAAAGGGGTAGATCAAGGTTCTAAAAGACTGGCCTCAGCTTTTAGCAATAAATTATTTGGCGCAGTTGCCGACTTCGGGGCCGGATGGGGGTATTTGAGTAATGAGGCACTTAGATTAAATAGTAAAATCACGCGAGTTACATTGTTTGAAAGTAATTATTCTGCATATCTTGCATCAAAAAAAAACATAACCGATAAAAGAGCAACATTTAGATGGGCTTGTCTAGAGGATATCAAAAACTTAAAACCACGTTTCAATCATGTAATTTGTAATCCTCCCTTTCACTCTGGAATATCGAAAGATATAGATTTACTAAGATCTTTCATTTTTTATAGCTCTAAGCTAATAAAACCCCAAGGTAGTGTTTGGATGGTTTTTGTTTCAGGAGTATATTTAGAGAATGAACTTCAAGAGTACTTCGATATTATTAAGATTTTGTACAAAGATAACCACTATTTTGTTTGTCAGTTACTAAAACCAAAAACCATGAGGTATAAGTATGATTAATAACCTGCAGAATAAAACTGCCATAATAACCGGGGCATCACATGGAATAGGAATGGAAATTGGTAGAAATTTTCTAATGGCGGGAGCCAATGTTGTCTTTTCTGATTATGCTAAATTTGATCTAGAAAGCTTAATTACTGGGATCCCAACGGAGAGTGGGAAAGCACATGCTTTTTATGGGAATATGCAGGATAAACTAGCTGTCAATAATCTAATCGCAACAACATTAAATAAATTCCAAAGATTAGATATTTTGGTAAATGCAAACAGAACTATTATCCCTTCAAATCCGTTAGATGAAAAGGAGGGAGCTCTCGAGAAGTCTCTTTCGCAAAATCTAATAGCGACCTTAAAAGTAAGCCAACTTTTCGCAAAAACTGTAATCAAACAGACTAAAAATAGAAAAAATAGTGAAATTGTTGGTTCGATAATAAATTTGACCTCTATAGCCGCTAATCAAACAATACCTGAAATGATGCCATACTCTGTAAGTTGTGCAGCTTTGAACCAAATGACCAAATCTCTCGCTGTTTCACTGGCAAAAAACGGGATAAGAGTAAATGCTATATCTCTTGGTAGTATTATGAGTTCAAGTTTGCGATTAAACCTACACAGCAATCCTGAATTGCAAGACTCAATAATTGATGCAACTCCATTAGGTTATATTGCTGAACCACAAGAAGTAGCAGGTCTTGCTCTATTTTTGTCATCAGAGAACGCTAGTTTCCTCACAGGACAGGTAATTACCATTGATGGGGGGCGATCTATTTTGAACAAACTAGAAAAGGCTGCATACTAAAAGCTTTACCTTCATAAAATTTATCTATCCTTATCGGGGTTCTCGCCAAATAAAGATTGAGAAGGTTCCAAAACACCTATTTCTATCTCTGAACTCAATTGAACCTCTGGTTCGTTAGTTTTTTCTTTTGGTATTTTATCTAAAACTTTCTGAAGTTCAATTTGCTTGCAAAGTCCTAATATGACTGGATCAGTTGGCGTAAGATTATTTATATTCCAGTGAGTTCTTTCTCTTATAGCCTTAATCGTGTTTTTTGTAGTACCGATTAACTTGGATATTTGTCCATCAGATATCTCGGGGTGAAATTTCACTAGCCAAGCTATAGCTGCAGGTTTGTCTTGTCTCTTGGAAAGAGGAGTGTATTTAGGACCCCTAGATTTTTTCTCTCCAACAGCAGCTGGATTTTTATATAGTTGAAGATCTAATTCTTCATTTGCTTCGCACTTCTTTATTTCATCTGCCGTAAGTTGACTATTTATAATAGGATCGATTCCACGGATACCACCAGCCACCTCACCATCAGCAATCCCACTAACTTCTAACTCATGAAGCCCGCAGAAACTTGCTATTTGTCTAAAGGTAAGAGTTGTGTTGTCCAAAAGCCAAACTGCTGTAGCTTTCCTCATTAGTGGATATTCCATCTATTCCTCGCAAACAATTAAATTTGTCTTTAGCATTGAGCTAACACTGCTTTATACAAAAAAAAAGCTCTGTTAATCAAGACTTAATATAATCTTACCTAAATGATTTGCATTTTCCATCCGGATGTGAGCCTCTTTGAATTTTTCTAATTGAAAAACAGTGTCGATATGAACTTTAATTTTTTGACTATCCAATAAGGGCCAAACAGTTTCCCGTAATTCATTAGCAATTTTTCTTTTAAATTCCACAGTCCTAGGTCTGAGGGTTGAGCCAGTTAATTTAATTCTCTTCATCATTAATTGACTTAAGTCTAGCTTCACAGAATTACCTTTCAGGAACGCAATATTTACTAGCCTTCCTCCATAATTTAAAAGGTCTATATTTTTTTCAAAATAATCACCTCCAACCATATCTAAAATAAGATCTATACCTTGTTTTTCATTTTTACTTTTAAAAACATCATGAAAGTTTTCTAAAGAGTATTGGACAACCTTGTCAGCCCCTAAAGAATAGCAAAAATCTGACTTCTCCTGGTTTTTTACTGTTGTAAACACTTCTGCACCAATTTGCTTTGCCAATTGGATTGCAAACATTCCGATGCCACTAGAACCACCATGTACAAGAAATTTTTCATTTTTTCCTAATTGACCTAACTTTACCATATTAATCCAGACTGTAAAAAGGCACTCACATAAGCCTGCTGCTTCCTCCATCGATAAACCCTTTGGAACCGGAAGACAGTGTGCTTCATCTGTTACGACATATTCTGCGTAACCACCTCCAGGCACCAATGCACAGACGATTTCTCCTAGCTTATTTTCAGTTACGTCCAAACCAGCTTCTACGATCTCACCCGCAACCTCCAATCCCATAATCGGGCTTGCTTCATTTGGCACTTTATACAATCCTTGCCTTTGTAAAATGTCAGGGCGATTTACTCCCGCAGCCTTAACTTTAATTAACACCTCACGTCCATGCGGTCTCGGAATATCTAAGCCGGTTTTTAGGGTTGACCCCCCTAAATCTCCAAACTTTTCGATAATTACTGCTTTCATCTGTAGTTTTTCCTTATTTAGTCATTATTTTTGTAGACAAGCATTAAGTGTCTTGATAAATAATGCTTTCAATACTTTATAAGGATTTGCGCGTGCAAGTAAACGTTAGAGATAATAATATTGAGCAAGCTTTAAGAGCTCTCAAAAAAAAGCTTCAACGAGAGGGAGTTTTCAGGGAAATGAAATTGAAGCAACATTTTGAGAAGCCCTCAGTAAAAAAGGCTAGAGAAAAAGCTGAAGCTATTCGAAGAGCTAGAAAATTAGCTAGAAAAAAAATGATTAGAGAAGGTCTTTTGTAGATCTCAAATAGCTAAGAATTGAACAATGCCAAAAAAATCAGGGCAAATGTCGAAAATGCCACAATCGCAAATAAGAACTTTATAAAACCAGTGTAAATTCTCTTTTGCTCTTCTATGTCCATTTCACCTTTTTTGTAGTTCATTTATTGTTCCTCTAATCATTTTTTTAACCCAAAAATCAAAGCACCGTCTTTTCTTAACGCTCTATCAACCAGTCCAGTTTTATAGAGATGATTCACATGTCCGACTGCTTCATGCAATGCTAGCATATACTCTCTCTTATTAATATTCCTTTTAAATATTGTCGTGAACAGCTCAACAGCGGTTTTTGGTCCCGTTTTTAAGGATTTCCTTATCCTTTTCAGCGCAGCTTTATGATTTTCAATTAACTGCACCAGTCTTTGAGGTAGTCCAGAGAATGGCCGGCCATGGCCAGGTAACACTGTATGCTCATCGCTAGCAAGCTTGAGAAACTTTTCACAGCTATTTATCCAGTCACCTACTGTGTCCGCGTTTGGTTCTGTGGGATAAACACCAAGATTGGAGGAAATACCAGGTAAAACCTGGTCACCAGCAAGAACCAAATTCAATTCTTTTGCCCAAAAAGTTGCGTGCTCAGGAGCATGCCCATTACCCATACTTACAGCCCAATCAACTCCATTTATGGTAACTATTTCACTCTCACTTATTCTTACGAATCCTTTATTTAATGGTGAAACACCATCGCCAAAATTAAAAGGTCTAGCTCTAAGTTTTTCTTCAATCATTTCTTGTGGCATGCCTGCCTGCCTCCAAAAAAGCTCCGTGCTTGAACTGACCTTTTCGTGAACATCTAGCGAAAGCATTTTAGCCATTAAAAAGGCGGTTCGAGAGCAAATCATTTCAGTATTGTATTTTTCACACAACCACCCGGCCAAACCAATATGGTCTGGGTGATGGTGTGTTACATATACATTACTTATCTTTTTCCCAGGAAAATTCTTGCAAAGAATATTTTCCCAGATACTTTTGCAGTCTCCAATATTTGCACCTGTGTCTACTAAAGCTATATCTTGCCCATCATCTAAGATGTAGCAATTCACGTAATCGGGTCCCATCATAGGTAAAGGCATTGGAAACCAGAATACCCCTTCGGTAATCTCATATATTTTACCAGGTTCAGGGTTTTCCCTGAATACAAACTCTATCTTTTTCATTACTGAGAAAACCCAAAAAATCTGTCACTAAAATTATAAAGTGACTTCTGCCCACTTTGAGTCATAGCTCCATATGCTTCCATTTCTGGGAGCATATTTAAACAGTAAAATTGAGCCATTGATTTTCTATCTAATGTACCAGTCTTGAGTGCTGCCTTGACCAAATAATTTGCGCCCAAAATCAGCCCAAAAGCTCTTAAGAATGGAGCTGCACCAGCAAGTCTGTCGTTGAAGTCTTCTTGTTTTAGTATCCAGTTTAAACTGCTCTCTAAGCATTGCAAGGATTTGGATAACCCATTGCCCATCTCTTTTATCTGTTGATCCTTATGATCTTCACAATCGCTTATCGTTATGTTAATTTCGCCGATTAGATCGTTGGCAACTTTTCCACTATCAGACAGTTTTCTTCCAATAAGGTCAATAGACTGAATACCATTGGTTCCTTCATAAATCGCTGTAACTCTAACATCACGTAAAACCTGTGCTACGCCTGTTTCTTCTATATAGCCCATTCCTCCATGGACTTGGATACCAATATCAGCCACCCTACACCCGATATCTGTAGAAAATGCTTTAGCTATTGGTATTAAAAACGAGGCCCTTGCATTCTCTTTACTGGCGACTTCTTTATCATCTGACTTCGAAAGATCCAAAGAAAGTGCCACATCCAGGCATAAAGCCCTAACAGCAGCTGTTAACGATTTCATTGTTATTATCATTCTCCTAACGTCTGGATGGTCTAGAATTACACCCTTCCCATTATCAATTTTCGCATTGCCCTGTTTTCGGGTTTTTGCAAATTCTAGGGCCTTCTGTGTTGCTAGTTCACACTGCGACAATCCTTCGACCCCAACTCCCAACCTGGCATTATTCATCATTGTAAACATTGCATGCAGACCAGCGTTTTCTTCCCCAACCAACCAGCCTTTTGAATTCTTATATTCAATTACAGCCGTGGGAGATCCATGCATACCCAATTTCTTTTCAAGCGAAATCGCCTTAACATTATTTTCTAAAAGCCACTTGCCTTGATCATTTTGGATATACTTTGGTACCAGAAAAAGGGAAACACCCTTTGATCCTTTTGGAGTTTTTGGTAATCTTGCTAAAACTAAATGACATATATTACTTGATAAATCATGCTCACCCCAACTTATGTATATCTTCTGGCCCGTAATCACATAAGATCCATCATTATTTTTCTCTGCTTTTGTTGTTAACGCGCCGACATCTGAACCTGCATGTGGCTCTGTTAAGTTCATGGTACCAGTCCACTCCCCAGAATTTAATTTAGGCAAAAAAATATTTTTTATGTTCTCATCAGCATGATTTTCCAGAGCATCAATCTGGCCCTGATTCATCAAAAATAAAAGAGAAAATGACAGACACGCACTGCCAAAATATTCATTAAAGGAACTGGTGGCTATAGATGGCAAACCCATCCCGCCATATTTCTGACGACCTGAAATACCTGTCCAACCACCTTGAACCAAAAGCTCGTATACTTCCGCAAAACCTGGTGTCGTGCGACATATTCCGTTTTCTAGCTTTGCAGGAATTTGGTCAGATTTCTGATTAAGTGGATAAATACTTTCTGATGTGATTTTAGCAGCCTCATTAAGAATTAGATTTAAATCCTCTTTATTAAACCCATCGAAATGTGAAATAGAGAAAAGCCTTTTTGCTTCCAGTATCTCATATAGCCAAAATTTTGTTTCATCTATGGGAGCGATATAACTCATTCTTTTTTACTCTTTAATGAATTGATTTAATAGTTGAACTCTAGTATTTAAATTTCTACAAATCAACATGTCATATTGTCCAAATGAAGATAATTGAAAACAGCCTCGAAGGCATCAAAAAAGCAGCAGAGATTTTAACTCGTAATGGTATTGTCGCGTTTCCCACAGAGACAGTTTACGGGCTGGGTGCAAATGCCTTCTCAAATGAGGCTGTTACCAAATTATATGAAATTAAAAGACGACCTAGCTTCAACCCGCTAATCATTCACGTGTATAGCTACGATATGGCGAGGGAATATGGGGTTTTCAATTATACAGCCGAAAAACTTGCAAAAAAGTATTGGCCAGGACCCTTAACCATAATAGTAAAAAGGAAAAAATCGAAAGTCGTCGAATTGGCCACCGCAGGACTAGAAACAATAGCTTTAAGATGTCCAAGTAATATTATTGCCAGTAAGTTGATATGGGAGTTAGATAAACCTTTAGCTGCACCCTCAGCAAATAAATCTGGGAAGCTTACCTGTACAAGTCCGAAAGATGTATTTGCTAAATTAAAAAATAACATAGATGCTCTTCTCGATGGAGGTGATGCCGAACTAGGGCTTGAAAGCACAGTAGTCGACTGTTCATTAGAAAGACCTAGTATTCTTAGACTTGGGAATATTACACGAGATAAAATAACTAGTTGCTTAGAATGTGAAATTGCCCCCAGCTTTCAAACAGAAAAGCAGATAAAAAGTCCAGGACAATTGTTAAAGCACTATTCCCCAGATGCTGCGTTGATTTTAAATCAAAATAAACCTAACAGAGGAGATATATTTTTGAGTTTTGGCCCTCATCCGAAAGAAATTGATGGATTAACACTAACTGAGTCAAAAAACCTAGAAGAGGCCGCAAAAAACCTTTTTACTTTTCTTCATATTTTAGATCGGTTGAGTAAAGCTAAAGGTGGAGTTCCTATAAAAGTAGCTCCTATACCGTCAATTGGTGTGGGAGTGGCAATAAACGATAGATTATTGAGAGCTGTAGAGAAATAGTGTAATTCAGGAGGATCCAGCGTATGACGATAATTTAGAGGGATCAATTCCTATAAGAAATAAGGCATCTGCCCACTTTGATTGATAATTGACGCTGAAAATAAGGTTTTCAAATTTCTCTGATACAAACCAACTATCCCTCATAATTTCATCTTCTAATTGCCCCGGCGTCCAGCCAGAATAACCGAGTAAAAAAAGTGCTTTTCTGGGCCCTTGTCCTTTGTGGATGTCATCAGTAATTTCTTTGGTACCTGTTACAGCAATCTCTTCACAAACCTTTATAGTTTTTTTGTCTATATAGTACTCGGGGGAATGGATCACAAACATAGCATTTGATGCTATAGGCCCCCCTATGAATAGGCCTTCATTAGTTATGTATGGATTTTTTTTCTCGTAGCCTAAATTCGTCCATATCGTCTCTACGCTGACATCTATAAGAGGCTTATTAACAATAAAACCCATCGTACCATTAGCATCATGTTCACAAATAAGAATTATGCTTTTATCAAAAATACCATCCGATATTTCTGGTGACGAAATCAACAATTTACCTTTATAGTTTTCATTAATCATTCTTAATTATAGATTGAAAAAAAAAATATGCATAAACTTAATCAAATTATCATTTGGAGAAAAAATTTTTGTTAAGACTACTCTATGTTTTTACTGTTCTTTTCGTCAACTTAACCTTACTCAAACCAGGTTTTTCTCAGGCGAATGCAGAGTATCACAATTTATCTAGAAACGGTTCAATCAGGGGCGCTATAAGTATAATTTTTCCTGAAGGTTGGAATACATATTGGAAGTTTCCAGGACCCAATGGTTTAATACCTAAGATAAGAGTATTAAACAAAGAAAATTTAGAGTCATTTTTTATTTCATGGCCATATCCAAAAGAATTAGGGCCCAGCAATTTTACTTATCTTGGGTTTGATGATGAACTTATACTGCCAATAGAATTGAAGAAAATTGATGAAAATAAGGACATAAACTTGCTTTTGGATATATCTTTTGGCATTTGCAAGAGTGTCTGTGTTGTCCAAAATAAAACTCTAAAAATAACCGACAAAAGTGCTATAAACTATTTGGTGCTGGATAAGCTTCTAAAATCGACAAATAGGATCACGATGACAACAAATTTTGGTAGTTCCAATAAATGCAGGGTAAAAAAAATTACGGATAAGGAATACCAAATCACCTTTGAAAATAATTTAATGAAAAATAGTGAATCAGTTCGAGACGCATTGGTAGACTATGAAGGAGACTCATGGATTATAGAGACACAGTCATTTGATCCGAAATTTGGTAGGGTGGAAGCTTTTCTTAAATTAGAAGAATCCTCAAACAATGAGATGGATTTAGGTAGTTTTACTCTTTTATATTTAGATGCTGATATAGCCAAAAAAACTATCGGTTGTCCTTCTTAATGCATTTTTATAATGTCGGCTTCCGGAATAAGAAACTCCTGTCTTGGAGTTGTTTCATAAACGCAAACCAAATGAATAATAACCCTAGACACACGAAAGAAGTAAAAAAGATAAAGAAATACTCAAAGGAAAAGAGTATTTGTGTAAAAATAAGAGCCGAAGCTCCCAAAAGAAAGACTGAAAAATAAATTAGGTTTTTCCACCCAACCCGCTTGTTAAGTTTGACTGAAACGACAAATCTCATGAAGGACTTATAATACTTATAAACATCTTGTTGTACGGCTATAAAAACCGGCACTATTACTAGCAAAATCAACATTCCAAAACCTAACCCAAACACTAAAGTGATTACAGTGGGCTTTAAAAATTGCGCGTCCCTAGATTGTTCAAATAGTAGAGGTGCTAATCCGAAAACAGTTGTAAATGTTGTCAAAAGTATTGGTCTTAATCTATCGCATGTCGCTTTTATGATAGCTCCGATATTGTCGATTTTTTTCTTATATTCATTGAAAGTAGAGATCAATACAATTGAGTCATTAATAATAATTCCTGTCATTCCAATAAGTCCAATAATACTAAACATCGATAAAGCTATACCATAAACATAGTGCCCCCACAGAGCGCCAATTAATCCGAAAGGGATTATTAGCATAATAACCATTGGTCTGGACCAGCTTGCAAACACCCACGCTAAAGTTAAATAAATTCCCAAAATGCATAATATAAAGGCAATCAGTGCTTCATCTAAAAACCTGCGTTCCTGTTCTGCTAAACCGGTAACGCTACTAACTACGCCAAACCCCTCTTCGATTGCTGGTAAAATTTCATTCGTTATCCTATCTTTTACGAGCACAGCTTGCTCGGCATCTTCCTCAGAAAGTTGTCCTGTGACCGTTATTATTTTCTGGCCATCTTCCCTGGTTACCGATGAAAATCCATACTGTGCCTTAATCTCCACGATATCAGATAGACTTCCATAATGCCCACTATTACTTCTTACTTTTGCATTGTAAATGAAATCACCCTTTAAATCCTTTTCAGCTAATTCCATTATTATTTTGCCAGTTTTATTACCTTTCAAAAAGGTTACAGACTCAATGCCATTCAATCTATCTGATAACTGTCTACCGATACTATCGATGGTAAAACCTAGTTTCTTACCACGTTCCTTTAAAGTAATTACGTACTCGGTTTTGTCATATCCTTGGGTATCTTCCAGAGCAGTAATTTCCTGATAAGAGGCAAGGGAAGCTTTTAACTGTTCTGCAGCTTCTTTTAAATTTTTTGTATCCGACGCAGCCAAATTTATAGAAATTCCGTCTCCTCCAGGACCGGATCCCCATCTTCGAAAGCTAATAGCTTCCAAAAGAGGACTCTTGTTTACTTCATCTTGAAGAGCTGCTAGGTACGTAAAAGATGAATACGGCCTTAAATCAGCGTCAATTAACTCTACAGTAAAAGAGCCAAGTAAGTCTTTGTCTTTATTCTCAGCACCTGCAATACCTCGACCTTCGTTTCCACCAACTTGGCTGATTTGAAAAGTGATAGGGTTTCTGCCATTTTCTTTTTCAAACCCTTCTGCTACTTTTTTATTTGCTCTTTCTAATTCACGGATCATGACAGAAGTATCTTTACGCTCAGCACCAGACACCATAGCAATGTTGGCAGTTAAACGCCCTATTTCTGGTGGATTCCAAAATCTCCACTTTACGTCCCCAGAAACTAATAAACTTACTGAGCAAAAAAGAAGAGAAAGCATAAAAACTAAACTAAGATATCGGTACTGCAAATTTAGTTGAATAAAATTTTTAAAGTACTTTTTTTTAAAAATTTCAAATTTTTCATTAAATTTTCGACTTGGTGCATTATACCACTTAACACGCTTGGCGCTATTTTTTAGGCTATGAAACATATGGTTTGGAAGTATTAGAAAGCACTCTAATAAGGATGCAAGCAATACCAAGATAACCGTGTATGGTATATCAGCAATCAATGAACCAAACCTACCACCTATAAGCACCAAACCACTGAAAGCCAAAACAGTGGTGATAGTGGCTGTAAATACTGGAAGCCCCATAAATGTGGCCGCGTTTTTGGCGGCATTGTAAGGATCTTCCTTTAAAGACGATGCACGATAATCAGCGTGTTCGGCTACTACAATTGCGTCATCCACAACAATTCCCAAACAGATTATTAGCGCAAAAAGTGATATCATATTAATAGAAATACCTATAAGGTACATCAAGCCGAAGGAGGCAAAGAGTGCAACTGGTATCCCAATAGCAACCCAAAAGGCTGTTTCTGCGTTCAGAAACAAAAATAGAAAAAATAGTACTAAGATTAATCCAATTACTCCATTCGATATTAATATATTTAATCTATTCTTGATTGCTTCTGAGCGTGTCCCAGACAATTCAATACTGAGGGTTTCAGGCATGTTCAACTGAAACCTTTCTATCAAGGTTTCCACTTTATCTTGAATTTGAATAGCGTCTCCTTCAGAACCCCTATCTACTCTTGTAATTATTGCAGGATTATTTCCTTTAAAAAATTCCACCATTGGAGACTCATCGACGCTGATCATACTGATGTCTCCAAGTTTTACACTTTCACCGCTTGAAGAAGTCTTTGCAGTAATATCTGCCAAATCTATTTGTTGTGTTTTTTCCGACCCAGCTTTCAATCTAGCTAACCCATCATTTGTTTCACCGGCCGGTCTACTTGAAGCCCCTGAGCTAACAGCATTTGATAACTCACGAAGAGTCAAATTATTTCTTAGAAGGCTAGTTTCTGTTACAACTATTCTTACAATTGGTTCCATTCCTCCACGAGTGGAGGTTTTGGCAATTCCTTCACTGTATAAAAGCTGTAGAAATTCATCTGAGTACTTTTCTAACTGTTCTACTGTAAAGGGACCAGAAAAGACAACGTTCGTTACGCGGTCTCTCCAGACTCGCCTTTTGACGTCAACTTCATCTAATTCATCAGGTAAATTTTGAGCCTCTTCTATCGCAATCTTGACATCATCTAATGCCTTATCCATGTCCCAGTTAGAAACAAAATCAATATTTATCCTAGCTACTCCCTCATAGGAACGCGATACAATTTTCTCTATTCCTTCTAATTCCAACAAATTAGGTTCAAGATAAGCTACTACACCAGAGTCTAAATCTTCTGCCCCCGCACCTGGCCAAAATGCGCTTATATTAATCGTTTCAATAATTATATCAGGGAAAAATTGGGATCTCAGTTTATTAATTGAAAAAAATCCCAAAACAACAACTAAAACCAAAACCAGGTTGGCTATGGTCCTATGTCCGATAAAGTATCCAAAAAAAGATCCAAATAATGATGGGTCTCGGTCTCGTTCCATCTAATTTAACCCCCCATCCGTTTTCTCAGCCTATCAACAACTTTCTTAGGAACAAGTTCCTGACTTAGCTGTTTTACAAGTCTCTTTTTTACATCTTTTGGGATCCATTTATTGTTTTCAACAGCATTAATTAACTTTTTTCTTTCTTCGTCTGTCAATTTTATACTTTCATTTTTTTGCAGGTTTCACCCCCTTGTTGCCTTTAGACCTATCTATCACTTTTACCTTTACACCGGTGTCTAATTGTGGGGACCATTTGGTTACAAACTTTCTATCAAATGGCACATTTCTTACCAAAATATGGTTTTCTTGAAATCTGACCACATCAATCTTTATTTTTTCCAGTCTAAGATCATCATTAACCAGTAGGACCGTGTTGTTTGAACCCAAAGAACCGAGCGGCAGTTTGGCTATGCCCTTTAACTTCGGCTCAAATACCTTCACCTTTACAAAATCTCCCGGTTTCAGAGATATTCCTTTCGCTGCGGAAATATTTGCAAATACTTGTCTTCCGGTATTACCCGTATTAACCTGGCCACCAACTCTTTCTATAATACCAAAATGAACATTATCTTTTTCTGATCTTCCTGACGAATACTCAACCTTAAGCTTGATAAAATTTCCTTCCTGGTCAGTAATCCTAGAATATTGAATATCAGATAGCGGAAATACTACTTCCAAAGCTTTAGGGTCAAGTATTGTACCCAAACGCTCATTGGATGAAATCAGGCGTCCGGTAACTGCGTTTACTTGATCTAATACTCCTGTAAAAGGGGCAAAAAATTTAGTGTCCGCCAGTTGTCTTTTTGCCAAATCGTAAGCAACCTTCTTTCTTTCTAACAGTACCTCAGCCTTAAAAATTTTATTCTCTGCTTGAACAAGAGAATTCTTTTTTGTAATAAGCGATTTTTCTGCATTCATAACAGATAACGATGCCTGTTCAAATATAGCTTCAGAAATAACTCCACTGGATTTTAGTTTCTTCTGCCTTTCAAATGAAGCCAACCGAATAGCTTTTTCTTTCTCAGCTGCTTCCAGATCTAATTTTGACAGTTCAAAAATTTTTTTGGCATTTACTAGATCGCTTTCAGCGTCTCGTAGATCAGTTTTAGCTATTGTGAGGCTATCCTTATATTCTTTATCTTCAATGGAAAACAAAAAATCACCTTCAAACACCACTGATCCATCTCTAAAGATCTCAGCTACTTCAGATATTTTTCCTATGACTGGAGCTCTTATCTCTAAAGTCCGCCAGCTTTTCACCTCTCCGTAGGCATATATAACTGGTGTCTCTTCGGTTCTTTTTATTTGGTCCGTGAAAACCGTATATTCTCTCTCAGCCCCTTTTCTCTTATTAGAATACCGACGATCTTTTTCAGAGGACGAAGTAAAAGAGGTCACTGTATACCCAATAAATATTAGTATTAACCCAAAAAGTACAAAAAATATTGATGCTCTTTTAAAAAAATTCATTTGTCCTACTTCAATCCTTATCATATGTGGACGAAAGATTTATTTCATCTAAATCTACATATCGACGCTGATCTAAAAAACACATTCATTCTTGTTGGAGTTAACACTTAACTTCTATCCTCGGTGTCTTTTACCAGACGGGGCATTATCTCTACAAAGTTACAAGGTAAATGTCTATAGTCAAATTGCGGTTTCAGCAAATTTTCCCACGCATCTCGACAAGCTGACGGCGATCCTGGTAAAGCAAATAAATAGGTGCCGTTTCTCACTCCCGCACATGCTCGGCTTTGCAATGCCGATGTTCCAATTTTTGTCATCGAAATTGCTGCAAACATAGATGAAAACGCTGTTATCTCCTTTTCATACACTTGAGAGTGGGCCTCTACAGATACATCTCTTTTGGTCAGCCCTGTCCCACCGGTGCTTATAATCACATCAATATCAGAACTCATGCTCCATGACTCTAAAACATTTTTTATGTCAATGATTTCATCTTTAACAATAAGCTTATGAATCAAATTATGTCCTGCATCTACTATAGCATTGGATAAAAATTCGCCGGATTTGTCCGTTTTGCTTGTTCTTGTATCTGAAACGGTAAGTATGGCTATATTTATGGGTTTAAATTCTCGAGACTTATTATATGAAGAAGTCATTATTAATAGTCCTTCTTTTTTGTTTCCATTCTTCCCATACAGTTTTTTTTACCTCTGGAACACTCATCATGTATTCGAGTTCAGGAATTGAAAAAAAATGATTTTCTCTTAATATTTCCTGATCATCTGCTTCTATTTTGGAAGTTATGAAAGAGATTGCTTTATCTCCTGCTAAAAGAACGAGTGAGGGTTTTGCTATACGAATTAAACTTACTAAATACAATATATGAAAAGATTGGAGATTCGTAAAATCGGACACAGTGTGTAAAGGAATTGGTAGTATCGGAGCAAAAATATTTCCCACTTCTTTTTCACGCTCGCCAGATAAAATACTAAATATAATATTATTGACTAAATTTCTTTTTTTCCCATCAAGAAAGGAATATCGATCAAAATCACTCCTACTAGGCGGTTCATGAATAACCAAGATATTCACTTTTTTTGACTGCATTAGTTCATTAAGTCCCCAAAATTTCTTGATGTTAAAGTTATTTATTAAGATGTTGCGCCAGTATTCATCTAAAGAGTTTATATTATTAATTTCATTAATCTCTTTTTTAAAATCTTCATATTTTAATTTTTCACTTTCACTTCCTCTAATTTCTTCGGTCTTCTTCAACTCAGAAATATCTTGATCAGCCGATTCGTTTATTTTCTTTACGATCTGAACCTCGGAATAATTCGTTGGCTGCCTGGCTGCGACGTGCTCAACTCCCATTGAGTATAACCATAAAAGCTGTTCAAAATCATTTCTCATTTCGCTTTAAAAATTTATTATTGTTTTCCAAATTTTATCTGGTACTTAAACCTATACCTAATCATTTTATTGTTAAGTGAGAACATTTTTGCAAGCAAAGCATATAATTCAAATAGATGATCTGAGCAGAAATGACATAGAAGAGATATTTTCTCTTGCTGAATATTACCTTCAATTAAATAAGAATGAAGTTGAGCAAAAATATCGTTTGGACTCTTTTACGCAAATAAATGTCTTTTTTGAAAACTCAACCAGGACCCTTGCTAGCTTTGAGTTGGCTGGGAAAAAGTTAGGTGGCATAGTTCAAGATATACGAATTGCAACTAGCTCTATCCAAAAAGGAGAGACCCTTATTGATACCGCTTTAACTCTCAATGCTATGAGACCTGATTTATTAGTGGTAAGGCATTCTTCTGCGGGGGCAGCCAATCTCTTATCAGAGAAGGTAAATTGCTCAGTTCTTAATGCTGGAGATGGCAGTCATGAACACCCGACCCAAGCATTACTTGATTTTTTGACTATACGGCATAGAAAGAAAAAAAAAGAAGGTTTAATAATTGCTATTTGTGGTGACATAAGTCATAGCCGTGTAGCTAGATCAAATATAGCTCTTTTATCTAAGTTTAACAATCAAGTCCGGCTTATCGGTCCTGGCAATTTATTGCCATCCTATTTTAAAGAAATGGGCCTAGAAACATATAATCGCATGGAAGATGGTGTTAGAGGAGCTGATGTCATCATGATGCTCAGATTACAAAAAGAACGTATGAAGGTTGGATTTATTCCATCAAGGCGCGAGTATTTCAATCGCTTTGGTCTTGATAATCAGAAACTTTCGCTAGCTAAAAGTGATGCAATTGTTATGCACCCTGGTCCGATGAATAGAGGAGTTGAAATAGATGGCATTATTGCTGATGACTTAAATAGAAGTGTAATCCAAGAACAAGTAGAAATAGGTGTTGCCTTGAGAATGGCCGTACTTCACCTACTAGTCGACAGGAAAGGATAATATGGGAAAGCAAATCACATTTATAAATGCAAGAGTAATTGATCCTAAAGCAGAAATTGAAACATCAGAAGCTTTGACCATAAATGATGGTCTAATAGAAAAAAGAGATGGGGGAATTAAAGGTAAGGTAATTGATTGCAAGGGAATGTGTTTAGCGCCTGGGATCATTGATATTGGGGTTAAAATTTGTGAGCCTGGAGAAAAACATAAAGAAAGTTTCAGATCTGCTAGCAATGCGGCAGCAGCCGGGGGTGTAACAAGTTTAGTCACCCGCCCAGACACCAAACCATCGATCGATACCCCAGAGCTTTTAGAGTTTTTCAAAAATAGAGGTAAGGCGGTTAGCGCAGTAAGAATATTTCCTACCGCATCGCTAACAAAAAAAAATAATGGAAAAAAAATGACCGAAATTGGGTTCCTGCATGATGGTGGTGCTGTTGCATTGACTGATGGCTTCAATTCGATTCCCGATACAAAAATTTTTTACCAGGTTTTAAAGTATGCCTCTGATTTCGATACGCTTATTATCGGGCACCCTCAAGACCATTTTTTAACTAAAAATACCTCTGCTACCAATGGAGTTTTTGCATCAATTAAAGGAATTTCATCTGGCCCCGATAAGGCAGAAAAGATTGGAATGGAGCGCGACACCGCTCTGGTAAGTAATTTAAATATACGGTATCACGCAGACCAAATTACAACAAAAATCGGCTTAGACGTCCTCAGAAAAGCAAAAGCAACCAACAACCAGATAACTGCTGGAACTTCTATCCACCATCTTTTGTTCAATGAACTTGATATAGGAAATTATAGAACCTTCTTCAAATTAAAACCACCTCTACGAAGTAATAGTGACAGAGAGGCATTAACAGAAGCAATCCGCGAAGGACTGATTGATAATATCTCCTCAATGCATACACCGCAGGATGAGGAGAGTAAGAGACTCCCTTTTGAGGAGGCAGCGCCAGGCGCCGTAGGCCTAGAAACACTGTTGTCAGCATCTCTTTCGCTATATCACAATAAGGTATTGAGTCTTAATGAACTTTTTAGGTTATTGGCTTTTAATCCAGCAAACATAATTAAAAAGAATTTGGGTTCTCTGGAAATAGGTCAACCAGCCGACATCATCATTTTTGATCCAGATAAACCTGTGAAGATTGATCGATTTCAATTTCAGTCGAAATCACAAAATACACCTTTTGATGGGTTTAATTTACAAGGAGAGAACTTATTAACAATGGTAAAAGGCGAAATTATTTTTACAAATAATTCGTTTAAAGTATGATTGCATAATGACAGTTCTTCTTATTGTTTTGGTAGCTTATCTTATAGGATCAATACCCTTTGGTTTGGTGGGAAAGTTTTTTTTCAAGATTGAAGACCCTCGAACCTTTGGATCAAAAAATATCGGAGCTACTAATGTTCTTCGAAGTGGCAACAAAAAAGCAGCAGCTTTTACACTGTTCTTTGATATGTTCAAAGGATTTTTTGCGGTTTTTATTTCATCATATATTGATAATGATCTTATTTACTTGGCTATCTTGTCAGTTGTATTTGGACATATTTTCCCCGTTTATCTGCTATTTAAAGGTGGAAAAGGAGTGGCAACTTTTTTAGGAGCTATACTATCGTATAGTACTCTTGTTGGTGGCCTGACTTTGTTTGCATGGATAACGGTATTTTATTTTACCAGAAAGTCTTCAGTAGCAGGAATATCTGCTATCGTATTATCAAACTTTTTCTTGTTTTTATTTTGTGACAATATATTGGTTAAGGCCTCTATCCTTATTTTAAGTGTCTTTATATTATTAAAGCACTCGGCAAATATTAAGCGTCTGTTAAAAAAAGAAGAATTTAGTTTCGAAGGCCGTGATAAAAATTAAAATCATCGTAGAATTTAGAAAAATCGTTCTTCCATTTGATTTCAAATTTATTTGCTAATTCACTTGCAAGAGTTCTTTTATTAGAGATCCTTTCTATTAATGGTTGTAGAAAGGAACCTTCATCTTTCCCACCGTGAGCTAAAACTCTATTTCGTAAGCCATTCTGTGCTATATCTAGAATTTCTTCACCCAATATCCATAGAGTTTTACCATTAATAGTTGCGTTCATGCCCATTTTGCAAACATCGTTATTCAATTTATTTACTGACTGCCAGCTAAAAGGTTTAATTAAATTAAAAATATTTTCTAGTGAACTGCTATCATAAAGAAGCCCAACCCAAAAAGCGGCTAAAGCCGTCACATTTTTTCTTGGTCCCCCATCTGCACCTCTCATTTCAATAAAATTTTTTAAACGAACATCAGTGAAAATTGTTGTCAGATGATCTATCCAGTCCGAATAAGTAGCTCTCTGATTTGGCACAGATTTTAGCTCACCTTTCATAAAATCTCGAAAAGACTCGCCTGACAGATTCACATAATCCCTGTTTCTCTTTATGAAATACATGGGTACATCCAAAGCATATTCAATCCAACTATCAAAACTCAGCTCATCATCAAAAATAAATTTTGGAATACCTGTTCTATCTTTATCTGTATCCTTCCATACCTGTGCTCTCCAGCTCTGATACATAGTGTTATTACCTTCAAAAATTGGGGAAGAAGCGAATAACGCGGTAACAAGTGGTTGTATACAGGCGGCAACTCTAAGTTTTTTTGCCATATCCGCTTCGGAGGAGTAATCAAGGTTTACTTGTATTGTACAAGTTCTCAGCATCATGTCTAAACCTCGAGTTCCAACTTTTTTCATGTATGGCATCATTATTTTTTTGTATCGGCTTTTTGGCATGACGGGCATCTCGTTCCTTTTCCAAAATGGCGTTGCGCCCATTGAAAATAATCCAAGCCCTAGTTCCTCACAGACAACTTTCATGTCATGGATGAATGATGTCATCTCCTTCTCAACCTCATGCACAGTTTTTTTAATAGCACCCGACAGCTCAAATTGTCCACCAGGCTCCAAACTTATATTAGCTTTACCCTTTTCAAGACCAACAATATTTGATTTTTCAAATACCGGGACCCATTCCAACTTATTTATTAACAAATCAAAAATTTTTGAAATAGACTTGGGACCCTCGTAGCCTACAGGTGTCCTTGAGTCTAAAGCTACGAGAAAATTTTCATACTCCGATCCTATCCCCCATTCCGAACTTGGTTTACACCCGTTCTCAAAATAACTTCGTAATCGATCTCGATCCAAAAAATCTGTGCCCTCCTCAGCTGTCATAATTTTAATGATCCACTTTTTTGTGCCAGTCGCCAACAATACCGTGCCACATTGTTAAGGCTGCAACTGCTGCTGTTTCTGCTCTCAGTATTCTATTACCTAACGATACCGGAAGTATATTTTTTTTTGTCCTCAATAAATTTCGTTCCGAGTGACTAAACCCTCCCTCAGGTCCAACTAATAGGGCAACTTTTTTGGGCCGTTCCAACAATAAACATTCATTGATATTATTATTCTTTAATGTTTCGTCGCAAAATATTAATTTTCTGTCTTTAGGCAGTTCTTCAATCACTTTTGCTAAGGAATCTATAGGCAATATTTCTGGCACAAAAGTTCCTCCACACTGCTCCACAGCCTCAATTATATTTTTTTTACAACGATTAAGTGAGACTTTTTTAGTTTGGGTATTGTTACTGAATGTTGGTAAAAATTTTCTTAAACCCAGCTCAGTGCTTTTTTCTATTAAGAAGTCTGTTCTTGTTTTTTTTAGCGGACAAAATATCAACCAAATATCCCCTGGCAAATCTAGAGGTTTGGTTTTTTCTAAAATTTGGATAACCATAGAACGTTTTTCGATGCTAACTATCTCCGCTAAATATTCGCCTGTATTATTATCAAAAACAAAAATTTTGTCATTAATGGTACGACGCATGACATTCTTCAAATAATTGGTTTGTTCGTTATCTAAATCAATTTTTTCACCAACTCTTAAAGTGGCTTCACAGAATAGCCTTATACTAATATTGTTGTTCATGTAGCTTAATTATCATAAATGGTCTTAAATGCATAAATTTTTTAACGACAAGTTAATTGACGCAGAGTCAAATAATTGGGTGGATTTATATATTCCTCGGGGGCTTCGTCCCTATTTTAAGTTAAGTCGGTTAGATAGGCCCATCGGATCATGGTTGCTGATAATTCCTTGCTGGTGGGGTGTTTTTTTATCAACTAATGTTGATCCTATGCTTTTGAGTAGTAACTCCCTATATATATTGATCGCTTGTTTTATGGGTGGACTTCTTATGAGAGGTGCCGGGTGTACTTGGAACGACATTACAGACGCAAAACTTGATGCAAAGGTATTACGGACAAAAAACAGACCCATCCCTGCGGGCCATGTTTCAAAATATCAGGCATTTCTATGGCTTGTAATGCAGTGTAGTCTAGCGTTAGGGATATTGATGACCTTTAACAGATTAGCAATAATTTTAGGTTTTCTATCCCTGATCACCGTTGTCATATATCCGTTCACAAAAAGATTCACATACTGGCCACAGTTTTTTCTAGGCATTTCTTTCAACTGGGGCATATTGCTGGCTTATGCAGCTAATAGTGGCAAAATAGATTTCTTCTGTATTGGGTTATATGTCTCTGCAATAGCATGGACGATATTTTACGACACAATTTATTCATTTCAGGATATAGAAGATGATAAGGAAGTGGGTATAAAATCTACCGGTATCTTATTTGCAGAGAAGCCAAAGTACCTATCAATATTTATTGCTATTATAATCATGTTAGCTGGATCTGTTTTTTATTCCTTATCAGATGGAGATTTTGTTCAAATTTATATTCTAATTTCTGGTATTTTTTTCTTCTCCCTCCATTTGACCTTCCAACTATCAAAATTGGATACCAGAAACCCTAAAGAGTGTCTTGATACTTTCAAGTCAAATAGAACAGCTGGGCTAATACTTACAGGTTTTATGATTTTAGCTACTTTAACTAAACTTTTTTAGCTGATAAAAAAGCTAAGAATTTTCTACCCACTTTTGCGTGGTGTCTGCAACTTCTTTTTTCCAAAATGGTACATTGCTTTTAAGATATTCCATTATAAACTTAGAGGCTTCATATGCATTCTTACGATTCTTGGAAGCCGTAACTACGAGGACAATGTTATCGTTTAAACTTAGTCTTCCAAATCGATGTTTTACCAAAATGTACTCTAAATTCCATTTATTGGCAGCGTCATCGCAGATCTCCTTTATTTGACTTTTTGCAAGCTCCTCAAAAGATTCAATTTCTAGATATTGCAAATTATCGTCTTCAAGGTCTCTAACCTTTCCAACAAAGAAAACAACGGCTCCAGCTAGTTTAGTCTTCGACTTCAGTGTTTCCATTTCGGAATTTAGATCAAAATCATTTTTTTGAACCGCAACAATTATCTTATTATTCATAGACTTACCCCCCTGTCATTGGAGGGAAAAAAGCAATCTCTGTTGCACCTTCGATTGATGTTTTAACGTCTGTTACAATGTCTTGGTCTACGGCAGAATAAACAGCAAAGTCTCTTCCTTTTAGAACTGAGTAATGTTCACCCATTGCCTGTAGCTCTTCTATAAGATCCTGAATATTCGTTGATTTTATTTCAACTAGCTCTGACGTTTTACCAATTGTCTCCCGAATTCTTGAAAAATATTTTAGCTTAACCTTAACCATTGTTTGCAGTATCAAAAGCTTTAAAAATGTATTGCATGCCAGTATACCATGTCAGAAGACATGTAACCAAGCAAAATAGGTCTATCGACCAACTGATCGCAGTATTTTGAAAAATATATATGTAATCAAAAAATAACAAAATTAATAGTATGGTTTGAAAAAATGTTTTCCATCTAGCAAGTTGCGTAACGCTTAGATCGGCTTTTTTCGCGCTTACGAATTCTCGTAGCCCTGAGATCATAATCTCCCTAGTAATTAATAGTATAAGCATCAGCGACATAAATAATTTATCTGGATTACCTAAATTAATACCAAGAAAGAAAGCGAAAAGTAAAATAACCATTATCTTATCAGCTATTGGGTCAAAAACTTTTCCAATGTTACTCTCCGTATTAAACTTTCTAGCCAAATAGCCATCAAAAAAATCGGTCAAAATAATAAAGAAAAAGATTATCAAACCAAAGTACTTACCGGAAAAAGATTGGTCTATGATTAAGTATAAGATTAATACCGGCGCAGCAAATAGCCTGAGGAAAGTGAGAAAATTTGGTATATAGCTATACATCACGTTTCGGTAATATCATGAATTAAAGTGATTGAAAATAATTTCTGCTGAATTTTTCGATATTCCTTTTACACCCAAAAGATCCTTTAAACTTGCCTTTCCGACCTCCCTTGCGGACCCAAAATGCTGCAATAATTCCTTTTTTTTCTTTGGCCCTATTCCATAAACTTCGTCAAGTTCACTTTTGTTAATACCAGAAGATCTTTTCTGCCTATGAGCTCCAATAGCAAAACGATGTACTTCATCACGAATTCTTTGAAAAAAGAAAAGCAAACTGCTACTTGTAGGAAAATTAAAAATTTTATCTTGAAAATAAAAGTCTTCTCTTCCTTCGTTCCGTTTTTCTCCTTTAGCAATAGCCAATATTGGAATTTCTAGCGCATATTTCCTAAGAACAGCAGAGGCAACATTCATTTGATTTCGACCACCATCAATAACGATTAGATCGGGAAGGTTTCGTTTAAAATCTTCTAAATTTTCATTTTTAACCTTTCCAAACCTTCGCTCAAAAACATGACCCATTAATGCTAAATCATCTTTAGGATTTATGGAATTATCCTTAATGTTATATTTTCTATAATCTGACTTAGAGTAGCCCTCTAGATTTATAGCCACAAGACAACCAATAGGGAAACTCCCTTGAATGTGGGAATTATCATAGACCTCGATTTTTTTTATTTTCTTTTCTAATTTTAGCCAAGTCTCAACCTCTTCAAAAAGCGATTTCTGAGAAGCTTTCATAGCTATCTTTCTTTCTAATGCTTCTTTAGCATTTTTTTCGGCCGTTTTTATGAGATCTTTTAATCTCCCTCTGGAGGGCGACCTAACTACAACTTTGGAGTTTCTTCTTTCAGTTAAAAACTTAATTAATAATTCATTATTTCTTAAAGTTGACGATATTAGTATCTCTCTGGCAGGAATTTTTGTAGAATAGAATTGGGCTATGAAGTTTTCTATAATTTCTATATCTTCTGCTCCGCCCCCAGTCTTTGGAAAAAATGCATGATTTCCTCTATTCTCAAATGATCGAATAAAGAATACTTGAATACAGACTTCATCTCCTAATTTAAAAAGACCTATGACGTCAGCATCTTTGACGTTCAAACTATTAATATTTTGACTCGACTGAATTTTTGCTATTAGTTCGATCCGATCTCGGAAGAAAGCCGCTCTTTCAAAATCCAATTTTTTACTTGCCTCTAGCATATCTCTTTGCAATTTGTCTTTGATCTCAGTGTGTTTACCGAGTAGAAAATTTTCTGCTTCATCTACTGTTCTTAAATATTCTTCCTCAGAAATCTTTCCAACACAAGGAGCCGAGCATTTATTTATAAAATGCAATAGGCACGCTCGACCTCGTCCATAGAAGTTACTATCCCTGCAATTTCTTAATTGAAAAATTTTCTGGATATAATTAATTGCATTATTAACCGCACTGGCAGAGGCATAGGGACCAAAATATCTTACTCCATCCAACTTTTTTCCACGGTATTTGGTTACTTGGGGGAATTGTTTGCTTCTAGTGATAGCGATTTGAGGAAAACTCTTATCATCCTTTAACAGTACGTTATATCTAGGATTATATTTCTTAATAAGATTCTGTTCTAATAGAAGCGCTTCTAACTCAGTTTCAGTTATGAAAAAATTCATGTCTCTGGTTGCAGAAATCATTCTGCCTATTCTTAGAGAGTGTCCCGTCACTCTTGAATAACTTGAGACTCTATTTTTTAAATTTTTTGCTTTTCCTACATAAAGTACGTTACCGCTATCATCGAGCATTCTATAAACCCCTGGTTTACTGGGCAGTGTTTTCACAATAGAGGAAACTACCTCTTCTCCATGCAAGAATTTATTCGGTTCACGTTGCGTCATGATTTAAATTACCTAACTTATTGGTCTATTTCCTCAGTCTTTTTTATTCCTTGTAAATTTTGTCCGCCGTCAGCACATATCAATTGCCCACTGACACTGGGATTATCAACAAAATATTTTATAGTTGCACATATTTCACCCGTACTTGAACCTCTCTTGAGCGGAGTGGAAAGCCTTTGCTTTTTATAATTCGAAATACTTTGAAATTCTGCTTTCAAAGTTGGGCCCGGGCCTATAGCATTAACCCTTATTTTTGGGGCTAGTGCTTTTGCTGAAATCCGTGTCAATGTCCACAAAGCCGATTTGGCTAAGGTATAGGTTGTAAAATCGGTTGTCAGATTCTGAACTCGTTGATCAATTATATTTATAATACAAGATTTACTCTCCAACTCACCATTATCGAGCTTTTCAGGCTCTGGTGCTTGCTGAGCAAACTTTTGTGTTAGGAAAAATGGCACTTGAAGATTTGACTTTTGATGACGATCCCAGCTTTCTAGAGTTGCAGTTTCTATATTGTCATATTCAAAAATAGATGCATTGTTTACTAGACAATTTATAGGTCTTCTTGTCAGTTTTTTACAATTTTCAAATAGCGAAAGTGTCTCATTATCATTTAAAAGATCAGCCTGGAGAAGGTAAACATCAACACCCAATTCTGTAAGCTCCTCTTTAAGACTATTCGCATCATCCTCCGACCGGTTGTAATGAACAATTATATTGTAACCAGAAGAAGCCAGCTCTTTTGAAATAGCTCGTCCTAGTCTCTTGGCGCCCCCTGTGATTAGTGCTGTTTTTTCTTCTTTCAAAAAGTTTCCTATCGTTAACTCATAGTCCAAATTTAGAGAAGTAATATTTTTCAACAATTTTAGTATTTATTTCATTTATCAGTGAGCTACTGAAACGAGACAAAAATGATTTCTTTTTATTTATATATTTGAGCTTAATTTCTGCTCCAAATTTTTCCTCCAAAATATCTTCCATCATTCCTATACCATCAATGAGACCAAGATCTTTTGCTCTTGTTGCGTCCCATACCTCACCATTAAATATTTTTTTTCCCTTTATCTTCTCACCTCTCCGCTCACTTACAAAAGATTTAAAGTTTTCAAAAATTGCTTTTTGAATAGCTTTGAGACGTTTAACATCACTAGATTTTTCAGGTTGGAAAGGATCCAGCATACTCTTTTCTTCGCCAGCGGTGTATACCCTTCTTTCGATGCCATATCTAGATATAAGCTCTGAAAACCCAAAGCTTGCAGAGATAACGCCTATGGAACCTATGATCGAATTGACATCAGAGTAAATTTCTTTACCTGCACAAGCTAACCAATAGCCTCCAGATGCTGCAACATCTTCACAAAAGCACATGACAGGTATTTTTTTTTCTTCAGATAATTTTATAATTCTCGATGCGATTAAAGATGATTGAGTAGGGGACCCACCAGGAGAATTTATTTTTATTGCAATTGCTTTAGCCTTTTCAAACTCAAATGCTTTTTCTAATAGCTTTTGGGTATTAGAGTCATCAAGACCTCCTGACCCAAATCTACTCACCGCTCCAATAACCCCATCTAATCGTATAACTACAACCAGTGGTTTTTTTCGAAAAAATTTCCTGATACTTCTAATCAAACCCATTGCTCACCCCATAAAGAAATTTACTGTTAACATTTTACAAATAATTGTTTATGCACTAATAGTCAAAGCTTATAGGCCATTTCTTAAATCCTAAAAAATGCTAATACGCAAAAAATCTTGTGAAGGAACCTAAAATTGAAATTTGTAAACTTGGGAAATACAGAACTAAAAGTAACAGACTTTTGCTTAGGAACGATGACTTGGGGCGAGCAAACTGATGAAGTGGATGCCCATAAACAAATAGAAATGAGTTTAGATGCGGGAATTAACTTTATAGATACTGCCGAAATGTATCCTGTCTGTCCTTTGAGAGCAGAAACTACCGGTGATACTGAAAGAATCCTGGGCAACTGGCTTGGTAAAAACTTGCAGAAGAGAAAAGAATTAGTAATTGCTACAAAAATCAGTGGGAAAGGCTATAAAAATGTTAGGAATGGTAAAGGAATTTTTCCAAAAGAAGTTCGGTTAGCGATAGAAGGTAGCCTAAATAATTTGAAAACAGACTATATTGACCTTTATCAATTACATTGGCCAAACAGAGGCAGTTATCATTTTAGACAATATTGGAACTACGACCCTACCAGCCAGGAAAGTAGTGTAGAGCGAGAAAATATTGAGCTAGTAGTTAAGGAATTATATGATCTCAAAAAAGAGGGAAAAATTAGATATATTGGATTATCTAACGAGACAGCCTGGGGAACAGTACAATTTGCCAATGAAACAAAAAAATACGAAGATTTCTCAATTGCATCAATACAAAATGAATATAGCTTACTTTGTCGAATATTCGATACGGACTTGGCTGAAACATGTTTTCACGAAAATGTTAAGTTGCTAGCCTATTCGCCGTTGGTTGGCGGAATGATCACTGGAAAGTATCTCAATAGTCAAGTACCCGAAAACTCAAGGCTATCTAGAGTTCCTGATATGTTTGGAAGGGTCACGCCAAATTCCACTAGAGCTATAGAAGAATATATTGAATTATCTAAGAGGTTTGGATTAGATCCCGTTCACCTAGCACTAAGCTTTTGTAGATCGAGACCATTTATGGGATCCGTAATATTCGGTGCATCAAACGTAGATCAACTAAAGTTGATTTTAAGAGGTAAAGACATATATCTCAAAGAAGACGTGTTAGCAGAAGTTAACAAACTTTATAAAAAAATCCCAATGCCTATGTAAGTTATGAGAAATCAAATTTCAATTGAGAATGTCTCAAAAGTATTTGGAAGGCATAAAGCTTTAAATAATGTTTCCCTTGAAATCAAAAAAGGTGAGATCTTCGCTTTATTGGGGCCAAATGGTGCTGGAAAGACAACATTAATATCAGCTATATGTGGATTGTGTAGGCAATCAAGTGGAAATATCAAAGTTAATGATTTCGATACTTTATCTCACTATAAAGAGACCAGAAATCAAATTGGGTTAGTTCCCCAAGAGTTACCTTTGGATGGATTTGAAAGTGTTTATAACTCATGTCAATTTTCGAGAGGGCTCTTTGGATTAAAAGACAGCCGAGATCATATTGATAAAATTTTAAAAACCTTGTCACTCTTTGACAAAAGAGATGAACAGATTTTTGGACTGTCGGGGGGAATGAAAAGACGTCTCCTTATAGCTAAAGCTTTGGCTCATGAACCCAAAATCCTATTTCTGGATGAACCTACCGCAGGTGTTGATGTATCATTAAGAAGAGATATCTGGAAGCTCATAGAAGATCAAAAAAAAATGGGCGTTACTATTATTCTTACTACACATTATATAGAGGAAGCAGAACAGTTGGCTGACAGAGTTGGAATAATTAATTCGGGTGAAATTATTCTCGTTAAAGAAAAAACTGCTCTTATGAGTGAATTTAGTAAAAAAACTACATTTATAAGATTGAGTAAAAAGCTTGAGGACCCTTCTTTTATAAAAAAAAATAAAAAAATTTCACTTACAGAGAATGATATGACGCTTAAGCTCGTTGGCATCAACAATACGTCTAATGAATTACAATCTATCGTAAATTTGCTTTCGCAGAATGGTATCGCTTTTACCGAAATTAACACAGTAGACACCTCATTAGAGGATATATTTTTGGATTTAGTTGAACCGCAATGAACATTCAAGCCGCAATAACAATTTACAAATTTGAGATGGCTCGCTTTAGACGGACAATATTTCAGAGTTTGGTAGCACCGATAATCACTACTTCCCTCTATTTTGTGGTCTTTGGCGCCGCGATTGGATCAAAAATTGAAACGATTAATGGCGTCTCATATGGCTCATTCATAGTACCTGGATTAATAATGCTTTATCTGATGACTGAAAGTATCAACAACGCCGCCTTCGGAATTTATTTTCCAAAATTTGTTGGCTCGATTTTTGAAGTCCTATCAGCACCTGTTTCTTCTTTGGAAGCCACTGTTGGTTATGTTGGTGCCGCTGCTTCAAAGTCTACTATAATTGGCTTGATGATCTTTCTTACGTCTAATCTATTTGTTACCCATGATATAAAATATCCCTTAGTAATGGCTATTTTTATAATTTTGACAGCAATCACCTTTTCTCTTTTCGGATTTATAATTGGTATCTGGGCACAAAACTGGGAGAAATTGAGCATTATACCCACTCTTCTTGTAACCCCATTAGTATTTCTCGGAGGAAGCTTTTACTCTATTGATATGTTGCCTGAGTTTTGGCAAAAGGTATCACTACTTAACCCTGTTTTTTATCTTATAAGCGGTTTTAGATGGAGTTTTTTTGGTACATCTGAAATACCTATAGCCCTATCTATTGTAGCTATATTGTCATTTATGGCGATCTGCTTAGCAGTTATTGCCATAATTTTCAAAACTGGCTACAGGCTGCGAACCTAATTAGAAAAAGGCTTGAATACCTGTTTGAGCTCGACCCAAAATGAGTGCATGAATATCGTGTGTACCCTCGTAAGTGTTAACCGTCTCTAAATTTTGGGCGTGTCGCATTACACCGTACTCGGAGGATATGCCGTTCCCTCCATGCATATCTCTTGCTTGACGAGCGATGTCCAGCGCTTTGCCGCAGTTGTTTCTTTTCATCAGGCTTATTGCTTCTGGTGCACCGCGACCCTCATCTATCAGTCTACCTAACCTGAGCGCCCCTTGTATACCTAACGTAATCTCGGTTTGCATATCAGCCAATTTTTTTTGAAATAATTGAGTCCCGGCTAAGGGCTTATTAAATTGCTTTCTCGACAGACCGTAATCTCTAGCTGCATGCCAGCAAAATTCGGCAGCGCCCATGGCTCCCCAGGCTATGCCATATCTCGCCATGTTCAAACAACTGAAAGGTCCTTTCAAACCTTCAACATCCTCTAAAATATTTTCTTCAGGAACAAAGACATTATTAAAACTTATTTCACCGGTAACAGAAGCACGCAAGCTCAATTTCCCAGGTATTTTTTTCGTTTCCAGTCCAACGAAATTCTTTTCTAATATAAAGCCTTTAATTTTATTTTCATGAAATTCTGACTTTGCCCAAATAACGAAAACGTCTGCTATAGGAGCATTTGAAATCCACATTTTTGAACCATTCAGCTCAAATCCACCAGCTACTTTTTTTGCTTTTGTTGTCATTGAAGCTGGGTCAGAGCCAGAGTTTGCTTCTGTGAGCCCAAAGCAGCCAACACTTTCACCAGATGCCAATTTTGGTAGGTATTTTTCTTTTTGTGATTGAGATCCAAATTTAGATATTGGATACATTACAAGAGATGATTGAACTGACATCATAGACCTATAGCCTGAGTCCACTTTCTCTATCTCTCTTGTTATTAACCCATACGATACGTAATTAGCTCCTAATCCCCCAAATTCCTCCTGTATTGTACACCCTAATAATCCGGTGTCGCCCATGAGTTTGAAAATGCCCTCGTCTATAATTTCTTCGTTATAAGCTTTTTCTACACGCGCGCTAAGCTCCTTATTAGCAAAGGAGGCAGCTGTTTCGCTAATCATTCTTTCCTCTTCTGAAAGTTGATCGGATATCAGAAATGGGTCGGCCCAATTAAAAGAAGCAGCCTTATCTTTTTTTTCTTTTACTTCAATAGTGTCTTTCATAGAGATTCTCTTTTGACTTTTTAGGATTTTGATACTTTAATTATAGTATTGTGTTTGAAAAAATACAGTGTTTTGGGGGAAGTTTTTCATTGCCACCATTTTTTAACGTCAAAAAATAGGATTTAGACAAATGGCCAATAACATTATTAAGAATTCATTAGAAAATCATTGGATGCCGTTTACCGATAACAGAGGCTTTAAGATAGACCCAAGACTTATTACAGAAGCCTCAGGTGTATATATGACTAGCCATAAGAATACAAAAATCATTGATGGTTCCTCTGGCTTATTTTGTTCTCCGGCTGGACACTGTCATCCAAAAATTATTGAAGCAGTTCACAATCAGCTGAAGAAGAACACCTACACATCTCCTTTTGGTATGGGCCATCCAGCCAGTTTCGAATTAGCAGATAAAGTCTCGGAACTTACTCCAGAAGAAATGAACCATGTATTTTTTGTAAATTCAGGTTCTGAAGCTATAGATACGACATTAAAAATAATAATGTCCTATAATTCTGCTACCGGTCAAAATAGGCATCGTTTTGTAAGTAGAGAAAGAGCTTATCATGGGGTCAATATTGGCGGAGTATCTTTATCTGGAATGGTTAATAATCGAAGAACCTTTCCCGTAGTTATGCCGAACGTTGTGTTAATGCGACATACATGGACCGGAGAAGAGCTTAAAGTTAAAGGGCAACCTAAAAATGGTGTTGAACTAGCTAATGACCTAGAAAGGTTTGCACAAGCTTATGGGGGCAATACTATCGCCGCTTGTTTTGTTGAGCCAGTTGCGGGGTCGACAGGAACTTTAGTACCTCCCGAAGGTTACCTTGAAAGACTAAGAGAAATATGTGACGAACATGGAATTTTACTCGTTTTTGACGAAGTAATAACTGGCTTTGGTCGAATGGGAACTTCTTTTGCTTCACAAAAATTTGATGTAACGCCAGATATTATGACAATGGCAAAAGCAATTACAAATGGTTCGATGCCAATGGGGGCAGTATGTGTCAAAGACCATATTTATGAAACTGTTACAGATAACTCTAACCCAGATACTATTGAGTTTTTTCACGGATATACTTATTCAGGTCACCCAGGTTCATGTGCAGCTGGTTTGGCATCACTTGAAATATATGAGGAGGAAGATTTATTTAACAGAGCTAATGAAATGTCAGGTTATTTTCTTAATTCGCTTTTTTCACTCTGCGATCATCCACTAGTAAAAGATGTGAGAGGAATTGGAATGATGGGCGGAGTAGAGCTTCATGCCGACGGGCACCCAGGAAAAAGAGGAACAAAATTCCAAAAAGAGTTGTTCTGGGAGGGTCTACACGTCAAATTTACTGGCGACTCAGGAATTGTAGCTCCAATGTTCATTTCTGAGCATAAACACATTGATGAGATCATTGAAAAGTTTAGGAGTACCCTAAACAAACACGGGAATTAACCGAACGAAGATTTAATGATGAATTCCATTAATTTGGAGAATACATACACATCTCTGCCTCAAGAGTTTTTCAGGTATACAGAGGCAGAGACTATGCCTGATGTCACTGTGATCACGATAAACGAACAATTAGCAGACTTGCTTAACATCGATATTGGTTTTTTAAAAAGTCAATCTGGCCTTAGATTTCTAAGTGGAAAAAATTCCAAAACGCTTCCTAATTCTATTTCTCTAGCATACGCAGGGCATCAATTTGGGCATTTGGTGCCACAATTAGGAGATGGCCGCGCAGTTCTATTGGGAGACAAAATTTGTCAAGATGGTGTGAGGCGAGACATACAACTAAAAGGAAGTGGAAAAACATACTTCTCTCGAGGAGGAGATGGTAGAGCGGGAATAGGACCTGTGATTAGAGAGTACCTGATTTCAGAGAGTATGCACCATTTGGGAGTTCCTACCACTAGGTCTTTAGCTGTTTTATTAACCGGGGAAAAGGTTGTTAGAGCAGAGGTTTCTCCTGGAGCTATGCTTGCAAGGGTTGCAACAAGCCATGTTAGAGTTGGTACATTTGAGTTTTTTGCAATAAGAAATCAGAAGGACCATATAAGAAAGTTGGCCAATTTTATGATTGAAAGAAGCCATCCAGACCTCTCTGACAAAAAAGAAAAATATGAATTATTTTTTGAGAGAATAGTTAAAGGTCAAGCTAGCTTAGTGGCTCAATGGAACTCAGTTGGTTTTATTCACGGCGTAATGAATACAGATAATACCTCCATATCTTGCGAGACAATCGATTATGGGCCATGTGCGTTTATGGACTCTTATGAAGCAAATAAGGTTTTTAGCTCAATAGACCAGTATGGAAGATACGCTTTCTCTAACCAATCACGAGTAGCTCCATGGAACCTTAGCAGGTTGGCAGAAACCATTTTATTTTTAATTTCAAAGAATAGGTCGGACGCGATAAAAGTAGTTGAAGAAATTCTTTTTGATTTTGATAAAAATTTCAACAATTCTTTAGATATTTTATCATCACGCAAATTGGGGTTTAAAAATAACTCAAAAAAAGCAAGCTCGCTTTATTCCGAATTACTGAATTTAATGGAGGCTGGTAAAGCAGATTTTACTGGGACTTTCAAGTCACTCAAAGCAACCCTAATTAATGAAGACGACACTGTTTTCTTTAATAATTTTAGAAATTCAGATGAGGAGAACCAGCTCGCTATTAGTCAATGGTTAGGCAATTGGAGAAAATTATTACAGGAAAATAGCGAGACTAAAACAAAAGCAATTAAATTGTTAAGTTCTAGTAACCCTGAATTTATTATGAGAAACCATCTAGTTGAGAAGGCTATTGGGAAAGCCACAAAGGGTGACTTTTGTAATTTTGAGATTCTATGTGATTTATTAACTATGCCTTTCGAAATTAAGGAAAATCATAAAGAGTTCTATAAACCACCAACAGCTAGCCAAGTTGTGCATCAAACTTTCTGTGGGACATGATGTTTGCAAGTAAAAGTTTAATTGTTCCAACCCATTACAATAAATTTCATATCCTCATACATTGGACCGTCGTCTTTGTCATACTGTTACAAATGATCACTGGCGATAAAATTGCCTTAGAGTTTTTAGCACTTCATAATGAGACCATCACCAACAATGGAAATACAAGCAATAGTCAAATTCATATATTAGGAGGCGTATTTATATTTTTACTTACGGCTATTAGAATTTTTCTAAGAATAAAATATGGTGTCCCTATTCCCACAAAGAAAACAAATGCTCTATTGAAATTTTTATCAACTTTTGTGCATTTGGGGATTTACTTCATTCTTTTTGCTATTCCTATTACCGGTCTATTGGCCTTTTCAACTGCTAATATCGATCTGGGTATAACTCACAAAATTCTAGTTAATATATTATACCTCTTTATAATAATTCATCTCACTGGGGTTGCTTATCATCAAATTTTTCTTGGGGATAACATTATGCAAAGGATAACCAGCTGGAAATCATAGCTTATTGTTTTCCAGACACTCCTGCATCTTCAAAAGTGGCCATTTCTACATGACACTTGAAAGCCGCTTTGACTATGGAGGTAGCTAAGGCAGCACCGGACCCTTCCCCTAAGGCCATATCTAAACGCAAAATAGGCTTTTTGTTTAACATCTTTAGTAGCAACTGATGCCCTGGTTCCTTAGAGCAGTGCCCAATTAAACAATGATCAAGGATATCCTTCCTTTCGAAGAAAATCGGTAATACTGCTGCCGTACAAATAAAACCATCTAAAATTACTGGCACCGAATAATGCTTTGCAGCTACTACAGCTCCACAAATCGCTGCTTGTTCTCTACCGCCCAGGGATACTCCTGCATCGAGAGGTCTTAAAATACCAGCCCGATTTGTCTTTACTGCTCTTTCAATTATTTTGCCCTTATGTATTACCTGATCTTGGTTAGAGCCAGTTCCTGGTCCTACCCATGAACTTAAATCGTGATTAAAAAAGTAATAACATAATGCTGATGCAATTGTTGTGTTACCAATCCCCATTTCTCCCAATGTTATTAGATCCATATTCTCTGAAACTGTGCGCAACCCTATGTTAAAGGACTCAATAAACTCCGTCTCATCCATGGCACGCCCAATGGATATATCAGCCGTCGGTTTTTCTAGATCGATTGGGATAACCTGGAGATTGATTTCGTTTGACTCACATATCTTATTTATTGCTGCTTTTCCCAATTTAAATGTTTCTACCATCTGAAAAGTAACTTCTTGGGGAAATGGGTTTACTGATTGTCTACACACACCATGATTACCAGCAAATACAATAGTGGATATTTTCTCCATGTCTTTCATAGTCTTTTTGCCCCAAGATGACAGAAAAACTGCTATGTCTTCAAGCCGACCTAGGGAATTGGCCGGTTTCAACAAATTCTTTTGTCTTTCAACAGCTTTTTCTTTTAATTCTTTGGACCATGTTGGTGCGCTATCTACTAAATTAAAGATATCACCTATAGAGTGGACTAATTCTAATTTTTTCATAAAAACTCGATACGGATATGTTAAAACGACTGTAGTCTGGATATAAAAATTTAAAGGCAAAGACAACTGATTATTACTATGTACTCTGAAATTTATTTTATGATCCCCTTAATACTCTTAATAGCCCTAACTCTTGATATTGCAATAGGGTGGCCAGAAAAAATTTACGAGAATATTGGGCACCCGGTTACGTGGATTGGTAAAGTAATATCCTATTTTGAGCACTCACTAAATAAGAGAGAATACTCAAAAAAATCACTTAAACTCCTTGGGACTTTAACTTTTTTTCTAACGGTGTTTCCAATAACAGCGATAGCTTTTTTGATAGAGCAAATGCTTTTGAATTTTTATTACGGTTTTGTTATCCAGGCATTATTAATTTGGCCATTTTTAGCAACTAAATCTCTCTACACACATGTTAAAGATGTCGCTGATGCGCTTGACAAAAAAGACTTAATTGCTTCTCGGGCTGCACTGTCAAAGATAGTCGGTAGAGACTTAACAAATTCCGATGAGAATACTATATGTGGTGGCGCCATCGAAAGCTTATCTGAGAACACGTCTGATGGAATAATCGCTCCTTTATTTTGGGCATTTCTTTTTGGACTTCCTGGAATAGTTTTTTATAAAGCGATAAATACGTTGGACAGTATGGTAGGGTATAAAAACGATAAATTCTTAAACTTTGGCTGGTTTAGCGCTAACGTGGATGACTTTGTAAATTGGGTGCCAGCGAGATTGTCTTCTATTCTTTTTTGTGTTCTTACTCTTAAACCAATTAAAACATTTTTATTTTCTTTAAAGAATGCAAAAGCAAGCACTTCTCCAAATGCTGGATGGCCACAAGCAACGTTAGCGTACATTCTTGGGATATCTCTTCTTGGGCCTAAGCGATCAAAAGGCATACTTATTGAACAGCCTACTATCAACGCGGGGCACCCTTTACCTAAAAAAGAAACCCTCTCAACAGCTCTTAAATATTATATTTATATTATTATTGAAATATACGTAATACTCATTGCGCTCAATTTTTGGTTCATGAATGGGTAATAAGGATCTAAACATGCAACACGGAGGTGATATTGACCTGGCCATAAAAAAGTATGGAGGGCAAAGAGCAGATTGGATAGACCTATCTACTGGTATAAATAGAACCTCGTATCCATGGCAGGAAGGCGTAAAAGTCGAATTAAGAGACTTACCAAGTAGTAAGCTTTTGATACGTTTAGAGAAAGCTGCATCGAGAGCATATAAGGTTTCAGAAGGCACTGATACCGCAGCTGTTCAGGGGGCTCAACAAATTATTAGCCTCTTACCTATATGCTTAAAAAATTATACATCAGTAGCTATACTTGGACCAACATATAATGAGTATGAAAAAGCTTTCAAAAGTTCGGGAATTAAAGCCAAGACAGTATCTGAGGTTTCAAAACTATCTTCTAGTGATATTGCTATTATAGTTAATCCTAATAATCCTACAGGTAAAGTGATTGCTGAAGAAATACTTGACGATTTGTCAAAAAAAGTAAGAATTTTGATAATTGATGAAAGCTTTAAAACGTTCTCTTCGAGAAGAATTCAAAAGTGCGATAATGTAATTCAAATTAACTCACTAGGAAAATTCTTTGGCTTAGCAGGCGTAAGACTTGGATTTGTATCAGGCCCCTCTGATTTTATTAAATCGGTAAGAGGAATGTTAGGGCCTTGGCCAATCTCTAGCATAGCGGCTGAAATTGGAATAATTGCCCTAAATGACAATACTTGGATATCTGAAATGGAAAAGATATTGCTTGAAGGGAGTAATGTTTTGCATGAAGCTTGTAGTACAAAAAATTAGAAATTAGTTGGGAAAACTAATTTATTTCACACGTACGCCACTTCAAGTTGTCTTGAAGTTGAAGAGCAATTTGCAGCCCATTATATTTGGATTAGAACTTTTGATTATTCTGAAACCTGGGTAAGACTAGGTATTCCAACTTCAAAGTATGAGTGGACAAGAGTTAGACAGGCGCTCAATCAATAATTAGATATTTCTGGCGACAGATAATATTGAATCAACATCAAGACTATCCTCTATCACCTTCACAAATTCCTCTAAAATATAATCAATAGCGTCATGGAAAGAGACCTCTTCCATTTTCTCTTCTGAACTTAATTTAGCTACAAATTTATTTCTAAATTCGTCAGAAAAAAATAAGCCATGAAGATAGGTGCCCATAACGAGCCCATTGGACGATATAGCACCATCTTTTTTGTTGCTTAAGGTGGCGAAGGGATTATTACAATCACTTCCAGAAGTAATACCCAAATGTATTTCATAACCAGAAATTTTTTTCCCATTTATAGTGCTAATAAATTCTTTTTTTCCAAGATTCTTTTCTTTCCCCATTTTTGTTTTAACGTTTAGGAGGCCAAGGCCTTTTGCTTTCGATGGTGTACCGTCATATCCTTGATCATCTATGATTTCGTTACCTAAAATTTGGTAACCCCCACAAATTCCCAATATAAACCCTCCTCTTCTGTAATGCGCCTTAATATCGATATCCCAGCCTTGGCATTTAAGAAATTTTAGGTCTGCTATTGTTGACTTTGTTCCTGGTATTATAATCAAGTTCGTATCTGCTGGTATAGGATTGCCAGGCTCGACAAATTGTAATTTTAATCGATTGTCGATTTTGAGAGGATCAAAATCATCAAAATTTGCAATACGAGATAGCTTTAAGACCGAAATTACGCACTTACCGGTGCCGAAACTATTCTTGAGATCTTGACTATCCTCTGCTGGAAATAATTTTGCCTTGTCAAAGAAGGGCATAACCCCAAAACTCCTCCAATCTGTTTTCTTTTCAATGAAGGCAATCCCATCATCAAACAAACTTTTGTCTCCACGAAACTTATTTATAATGAACCCTTCAATTAAGTTTATGTCGTTTTGGTCAAGGACTTCTTTTGTACCTATAAGCTGAGCAATAACCCCACCTCTTTCAATATCTGCTGCTACTATTACTGGAACACTCAAAACTGAAGCAAATCCCATATTTGCGATATCAGCCTTTCTGAGATTAACTTCTGCTAAACTACCTGCGCCTTCTGCAATGACCAGATCATAGTCATTAATCAAATTCCTAAAACTCTTTATCGCTATCCCTATAAATTTATCTTTATGAGAATAATACTCTCGTGCTTTCAGAGATTTATATTTTTTCCCATTCAAAATAACTTGAGACCCGATCATGCTTTCTGGTTTTAATAGAACTGGATTCATGTCTGAGTGAAAATCAATACCCGCTGCATAAGCTTGAAATGATTGTGCTCTGCCAGCTTCTCCTCCGTCCACCGTTATAGCTGCATTGTTTGACATATTTTGAGGTTTAAATGGAGCAACACGCAGGCCTCGTTTCTTGGCCGCTCTGATCAGCCCAGCAACTAAAAGTGATTTACCAACATTGGAACCACACCCCTGAATCATTAGCGCTTTTCCCATAGTTAAAATTCTATACCTGCTTGGCTCATTACGCCATTTCGAAAGTGGTGCTTTACCAAGGTCATATCTGTCACCAGGTCTGCAATATTGATTAATTTCTCATCAGCATTTCGTCCCGTAAGTATTACGTGAGACATCTCAGGTTTTTTTTCTAGTAAAAAAGTGACTACATCATCGATTTCGATGTAACCATACCTGAGCGCTATATTGATTTCATCAAGTAGAATTATCTTTTTTTCCTTATCCAGGATAAGTTCCTTGGCTTTACCCCATGCCTTTTTTTGCAGATGCAATATCTTTTTCTTTATCTTGGGTATCCCAGGTAAATCCATCTCCAAGAGTATGAAATTCACAAAGTTCATGAAAGTACTTTTGGATCAGGTCACGCTCGCCGGTTGCCATAGCGCCCTTAATAAATTGAACAACTGCACATGGCATACCATGTGCAATACCTCTAAAAACCATGCTAAAGGCAGCAGTACTCTTTCCCTTGCCTGTTCCAGTATGAACAATTATTAGGCCTTTTTTCATCGTTTTTTTTGCGAAAATTTTTTGTTTCGACGTCTTCAGCCTTTTCATTTTTTCACTATGTTTTTCGTTTTCAGACATTTTTTTTATCCTCTTGACAAGTGCATATGTTTACTGCTCAACTAGTACTTAACTGGTCCTTTTTTTTGGTTAAATGGGAATACGAAAAAGACTAAAAAGCAAATCGTAGCCGTACCCGCGACCGTAAATAAAAGAGAATATTAACACTGAGTAATAATCTTGGGAAGTTGGTATTCATAAAGCTTTGCTTTACTTTTAATAGCCGGGAGACCTGCCAGTAAAAAAAAGAAGAGCGAACGGGATATTCGTGTCTGAAAACAAATAGATATTGTTTTTTTGATCCCGTTTACAAATAAGGAGGAATAGTTGGAGTCCGAGGATATTTTATATGTTTGCATTACATGCAAAAAGAATGGTGAAGCTGTTGAACCACGTCCTGGAAAGATACTCTATGACAACCTAAAACGGTTGAATAGCAAGATGAATATAAAGCCTGTTAAATGTTTAGCAGGATGCTCTAATGGTTGCACTCTGAGTCTGACAAATAAAAATAAGTGGTCTTATGTAATTGGCAACTTAGCCCCTGATCAAGACGAAGCTGATATTTTATCTGGATTTACATTATATAAAAAAACAATAGATGGTAAAATCCGGTTCTCAGAACGCCCTGCAGCGTTTAAAAAACAGTCGCTAGCTAGGGTTCCACCAGAAAACTACTTGGTAGTTGAAGATGAGTAGTCTAGAAAAAATACCTGTCACAATTTTAACGGGTTTTTTGGGAGCCGGAAAAACTACATTAATTCGAAATTTAATTCTTAAGAACAAAGCAAAAAAACTGGCCGTTATAATAAATGAGTTTGGTGATTTGGGTGTTGATGGAGAAATAGTAAAACAATGTTCAGATGAAACCTGCCCGGAAGAAAATATTCTCGAATTAGCAAACGGATGTATATGTTGTACAGTGGCCGATGACTTTATTCCCACTATGAAATCCCTTTTGGAGGGCCAATATCTTCCGGAACATATATTGATC
>CACHJY010000009.1 GCA_902580265.1 uncultured Alphaproteobacteria bacterium | reverse complement strand
CTTAGAATTCGAAAGATGGCTGGGGCCCGCAGTGTCATTAAATTCAAAATCTTCTCTAAACATTCCCAATAAATGCTCTTCGAGTCCCATTACAAGTGGATGAACCCAAGTATCAAAGATTACATTTGCGCCTTCCCATCCAACTTGAGGCGAAAAACGAGCGGGGTGGTCTTGTACATGAAAGGGCGCAGAAATAACTGCGCATGGTATACCAAGTCTTTTACCAATGTGGCGCTCCATTTGGGACCCCAGGATTAGCTCAGGCTGTAAATCAGCGATGCGTTTCTCTACCTCTAAATAATCGTCACTAATTAACGCGTCGACAGAAAGATCTTTAGCTAGGCCTCTTATCTTTCTAGCATATTCTCTGTTATAGCATCCAATACCTACTATCGAAAATGCCATCTCTTCCTTAGCAATTCTTGATGCAGTAGCAACATGAGTTGCATCTCCAAAAATAAAAACCCGCTTCCCGGTAAAATAATTAGAGTCGACAGATTTTGACCACCAGTCGAAATTCAGGCGTGAGGTGTCAGAAAAGCTATCCTTAACTCCCCTGATTTGGTTTAATTCTTCGATAAAGTCCTTGGTCGAGTTTATACCGATAGGTGTATGTTCGGTGTAAGGCATTCCAAAATTTTCTTTAAGCCACCTACAGGCTAACTCGCTGCTTTCCGGATAAAGCATTATATTGGCATGCGCTTTTGTTAAACTTTTTATAGTCGATGGCGATGCTCCAAGAGGGGCAACAGAATTTAAGTCAATATTTAGATCTTCTAAAATAGTTTTTAATTCCCTTACATCATCTCTATGCCTAAAACCTAAAGCGGTTGGACCAAATATATTTACACTAAATTTTTCGGTCTTTTCCTGTGGACAAGCAAGCGCTTTCACGATTTGGTAAAACGTCTCGTCTGTGCCAAAGTTTTCTTTTCTTTGATACGAAGGAAGTTCTAGAGTTATTACTGGAATTTCTAAGTTAAGGGCATCAGCTAGGCCACCCGGATCATCTTGAATAAGTTCAGCAGTGCATGATGCGCCTACCAACAACGCCTCCGGCTTAAATCTTTCAACCGCCTCTCTGCATGCTTTCTTGAATAGATCAGCCGTATCTGCTCCAAGATCTCTTGCTTGAAAAGTAGTGTAGGTAACAGGCGGCCTTTTGTTACCCCTTTCAATCATTGTAAACAATAAGTCTGCATAGGTGTCTCCCTGTGGAGCGTGCAAAACAAAATGAAGCTTTTCCATTGCTGTTGCCACTCTCATGGCTCCTACATGAGGTGGTCCTTCATATGTCCAAATACTTAGCTTCATATTAAAAGCGCCTCTTTTCTTTTCAAGGGTCTTACAAACAACTCTGCTAAATCCTGTGCTTGCTCATAGCCATGTATTGGGGTAAAGACCAATTCAATTGCCCATTTTGTTGTAAGTCCTTCTGCTTCAAGGGGATTTGCCAAACCTAAGCCACAAACAGTGATATCGGGATTACTTTCTCGACATCTATCCAATTGAAGATCAACATCCTGTCCTTCGGAAATTACAGGCATGTCTTCTATTAGTTGGAGATCCTTATCAACTAGTGAGCGGTTGATATATGGTGATCCCACTTCAATCAACTTCATCCCACATTCTCTAGATAAAAACCGAGCTAATGGGATTTCAAGTTGACTATCAGGAAAGAAAAAAATTGTCTTACCTTGCAAACTAGTTCTAAGTTTTTTAAGCCCTACCTGGGCTCGTTTTCTTGGAGCTGAAGTTACAATTTCAAATTTATCATCACTTATACCGTAGTTTTCTTTTATTGATGTCAGCCAAAGGGTTGTTCCTTCCTCACCAAACGGAAATGGCGCATTTATTCTTGAGGCACCTCTTTTTTCTAGAGCCTCGGTTGTATCTGTAAGGAAGGGCTGCACTAAGATAAATTTTGATTTTTTACCAATCGAAGGCATTGTTTCCCTATCTCGCCCAGGCAACACAGCAATTTCTTTAATCCCTAACTCTTTAATAAGCTCTACTAATTGATCTTCCACAATATCAGGCAGACTGCCAACTAAAATTAAATTTTCTTCATCTGTTTCTTTTAAAGTTGGAACTAATGATGCAAGACAGGCATCTTCGCCTTGAGTAAATGTGGTTTCAATCCCGGAACCTGAAAAGTTTAACACTTTGACTTGTGGAAAATATATTTTTGAGAGTCTTTCTGCAGCATTAGACAAGTCAAGTTTAATTACCTCTGAAGGACAGGAGCCAACCAGAAAAAGCTGTTTTATATCCGGGCGTCTCTCTAATAAATTTGCAACTTCTCTATCTAACTCGTCATGGGCATCAGCCATTCCCGCGAGGTCTTTTTCTTCTAATATTGCTGTTCCAAACCTTGGTTCAGCAAAAATCATCACTCCTGCAGCTGATTGCAAGAGGTGAGCACAGGTTCGGGAACCTACTACTAGAAAAAAAGCATCCTGGATTTTTCTGTGAAGCCAGATGATACCGGTAAGACCACAAAAAACTTCTCTTTGACCACGCTCTTTCAGGACAGGTATCTCCGAACACCCTCCCATATTTTCGATTTTTGAGTGCTCGTTCACTTACTTACCTCATTTTCTAGCAAGGCAGTTTTTTGGTCAGTTTGCCTCGCCAATCTTAGCTTCCTCAGGAACTGAAACGCGTTTATGAAATATAGAAAGTAAGCGAATAGAGCTACAGACATTTGAGTCGCTGGCAAGAAATCACCTGTTAATAAGACATAAAGATACAGAACACGGAAGAAGATAACAAAAAAGCTTACGACATCTTCCCAAAAGAAAGCTTCTGCAAATAAAAATTGTCCAAATACTACTTTTTCCCAAATTGCACCTGTAATCATGATTAAAAACAGGAGAAAACTTTTTATAATTATTGAAACCGTTGCAGCGTAATAGCCTTCACCGGTTGAAAGATATCTAACCACCAAAAATAACGAAATAATACATACTGCAAATTGCAAAGGCGCCAATATTCCCTGAACTTTTGTCCAGACCGTCCTGTCTCTTATGATTCTCTGAGAAGGAGTGTAAAGATTCCACCCATCTACTTGTGGGCTCGACTGTTTATGCATACTTACGAGACCTCTGAAATAAAGCTTTATATACTAAAAAATGGTAGCGAACCTATTCAAAGTGTCAACAAAAAGTTACATATTTCAAATAAATCTTTTTATTTGTTGAAAAATGATTACATAAGTGGGAAAAACAAGCGCATTTACTGGTCCACCAATTAGAAGTTGGGGGAAGCAAAGTATATGTAAATAATAAATTACAGAGAAATCTTGACTATTATCTCTGGAAACCTCACAATATATGGCATGAATAACGATATACACAGTAGATTCGATTATTCTGGGCAAGGGGGATTAGGCATACACCCCGAGAGTCTGGCGAAAATAGCTCTTAGCGAAATTGCAAATGGAAGCATAGACAAAAGATTTTATAATGCCGATCTCACTTCATCAATTTTTAACTCTCTTGTGAATGATGAGCCCGAACACACAATTAAATTGATCAGAAAAGAGCTAGATAATGGACTGGCTATACAATTTTTCTTTGAAGGAATAGCGCCAATTATTGCAGAAAAATTGGGTGATTCATGGAAGCAAGACACAATGACATTTTCCGAAGTTACTATAGCTGTAAGCAAGTTGAGACTACTTTGCCAGGAACTGGAGTCGCTATATCTTGAACCTGAAAATACTCTTAAATCAGTACCAAAAATTTTACTTTTCACCTTAGAAGGCGAAAATCATACCTTTGGTGCTTACTTAGCTGCATTAAAATTGAAAAAAGAAAACTTTAATGCCCAAATAGCTATTGGATATAGCGAATCAGATCTATTTAAACTTCTAGAATTTGGCGATTTTCAGCTTATTGGCGTCTCAATTGGCAGTGAAAACATGGTCAATCACAGTAATTTAATTACCGATCGAATTAGAAAGAATTTCGCATTACCCATCGCGGCAGGAGGATCTTTTGTAACCCATCATAAAACGCTATCCAAGACATGCCTTGACGTCGACTTATTCCAGCCAAGCCCTAAAGAAATAAAGAATTTACTGAAAGTTAATTAAAGCTCGACCGTTCAATAACTTTTTAACATAAATATGTCTAAATTTGTTTACAATATGTCAAATTTAGCTTACACTTTTACTTAAATTTGATACTAAGTCAGAGATCCCTTCATTGACCAAGAGAGAGAATAAAGTAAGAGCTGCTGATCAGATAGTCAGACTAAACCCCGACATTTTCGGTGATGTAATTTTGCGTGCATCAGATATATCACTCTTAATTGACACAGCTGGCCTCATTTTGGAGGTTATTTACAATACTGAAAATAAAAACTTAGGTGACATAGAGCACTGGCGAACGAGAAATATTCGAGATTTTATAACAAAAGAAAGTGGGGTTAAACTTGAAGAAATTCTAAATTTATCTTCCAGCGAAAATGAGAGAATTGAAAAAGATATTATTCAGTTAAATCATATTAAAAATGGTGGCGAAGACTTTCCAATTCAATACTCTATCCATCCCACTGGTGTAAAAAACCAAATCCTACTTTTTGGCCGTGATCTTACCCAGATAGCACAGGCTCAACAAGAACTTATGAAAACTCAATTAAAATTTGAGAGAGAATATGACCGATATAGATCATTTGACACTAAATATCGAGTAATACTAGAACAGTGTGGCAGTGCTTTCATTATTGTTGACGAGGCAGGCCAGCTTATTGATTTCAATCAAAAAGCTGTGGCAATTTTAGAAAAAACCAGTTTAAACAAAATAATGTTAGAGGATTTATTTTACCAAGGACCAAGCATAGACATACTAAGTGAGCTTGAGATATTAAATAAAAACACGCCCTCAACAGCATTAAATCTTAACGTTAAAGAAAACAATAAAGAAGTTCAATTGAAGGGCACGTTTTTTCGTTCGAATGACGGTGTCCATGCTTTGATAAGGTTATCGGGTTCATCAAGTCAGAGAGCAAGTCATGCAAAAGGAAAAATTTATCTAACTGATCTGTATCAAAAAACTTCAGATGCATTTGTCTTTATTGATGAAGCAGGAAAAATAGTTGACACAAACGAGAGCTTTTTAATTCTTACAGAGAATCCAAATAGTGATGAAGTCGTCGGTAAGTCATTTTCTGACTTTCTCAGAAACTCCGCTACTGATTTAAAAATTCTAACTGATAATTCAAAAAGACTTGGAAAAATCAGAAACTATGCAACTGACTTTATTACAACTTTCGGGTCAAAAATTCCTGTTACAATTTCATCGACCTGGGTATCAAATGAAGATGACGATTTTTATGGTTTCATTTTAAGAGACTCTTCAAACGTGGAGTTTGAGAAACAAAACGATAATGATAAACATAGCTGGGAAGCAACCACCAAATTGGTAGGAAGTGCTCCGTTGAAAGAGTTAGTGGCCCAAACCGGAGATATTGCGGAAAGAATATGCTTAGAAACCGCGCTTAATTTGACAAATAACAATAAAGTAGCAGCAGCAGAGCTGCTTAGTCTGTCGCGTCAAAGCCTATATGTGAAACTCAGAAAACATAATCTTTTGGATATTAAGGATGAAAATCGGTGATTAAAAGTTATCAACTTAATTTCAACAGCACGCCTAGCTTGATATCACTTCTTGAGCTTATAAAGCCTGTTACCTGGTTTCCACCTATGTGGGCTTTTTTATGCGGTGTAGTGTCAGTTGGCGCCTTAAATAGCAATAATACTGTACTCATATTATCCGGTCTACTACTTGCTGGACCATTGGTTTGTGGAATGAGCCAGGCTGTGAACGATTGGTGTGACCGTCATGTCGACGCAATAAACCAACCAGAGAGACCCATCCCGTCTGGAAGGGTGAGTGCTGGATGGGGATTTTTTACTGGCATTACAATGAGTGCCATAAGTATCCTTTTCGCATACTATCTTGGAAGTCTTATCTTTTTTGCAACAATTATCGGCGTCTTAGCTGCTTGGCTTTATTCATTAGAACCAATAAGACTGAAACGATCAGCGATTTTTGGGCCAGGTGTGGTAGCAATTTGTTATGAAGGGCTTCCGTGGTTTACTGGCGCCGCTATTTTCACGATTTCATTGCCGAATAAAGAGGTTCTAATAGTGCTCACATTATATGCTTTGGGAGCACACGGGATAATGACTATGAATGACTTCAAAGCAACCAAGGGAGATAAACTTTTAGGCATCAATTCTTTACCCGTGATTTTGGGCAGCAAGCCCGCCACTCTAGTAGCTTGCCTTATAATGCTTTTCCCACAGCTAATAGTAATATCTCTATTTTACTTATGGGGATCTTTACCTGTAGCCATAATGCTAGCAGTTTGCGTTCTATTGCAGTCCTTATCAATGATTTTTCTCATTCAGGATCCAGAAAAAAACACGCCATTCTTTAACATGACTGGAGTACTTTTATATATTGCTGGAATGATGTTATCCGCAAATGGATTGTATTTAATGAATTAAATTAGGGGGCAGTAATGAATTGGTTTTCGATTTTAAGGTTAGGGTTAGTTCAACTTTGCATTGGTTCAAGTGTCGTTATTCCTTTATCTACACTGAATCGCTTAATGAAGGTAGAATTAGCTTTACCAGCAACGATTGCAGGTTTTTTGATTGCGCTCCATTATGCAGTCCAATTAACTAGGGTCAATTGGGGGTATTTATCTGATAAAACTCAAAACAGGAGTCAGTGGATAATATTTGGAATGCTAATTCTAGGGATAGGTGGAGTACTAGCGTCTACTTCTATACCTCTAATTGAAAGTAATTTCGCATATGGAATAATGCTTGCTTTATTTTCATATACTTTAATCGGGTTCGGGGTAGGTGCAGCAGGCACCCCTCTTCTCGCTCTGCTTGCCTCTTACAGTTCTAAATCCCAGAAGGGCTTTGCCGCCTCGATCACCTTTCTTATGATGATATTAGGACTCGCAATAACTGGAATAACGGCGGGTATAATTTTAGACCCCTACTCTCATCAAAAGCTCATAAAAATCACGGTCTCTCTTGCTATAATTACCAATATTATTTCTTATGTTAGCTTAAAAAACTTAGAGAGATCCCTGCAAAATAATTCAAATACTTATACACTGAACACTATCAACTCTGATGTACCCTTTCTTGAAGGTATCAAAAAAGTATGGATGGAAAGAGAAGCAAGGCTTTTCACAATTTTCATTTTTATATCTATGGGCGCTTTTTCAATGCAAGATCCAATATTGGAACCTTTTGCCGGAGAAGTCTTCGGCTTTGCGGTCGGAGAGTCTACAAAACTTGATGGGTTTCACAAGATTGGGACGTTAATTGGAATTGTTTTAATAATTCTTTGCCTTTCAAAATTTAGAATTGGATTTGGCTCTTTATCGATTGTTAAAAATGATAGCCTAGGATCAGAAAAATTTTGGCTGATTACTGGGTGCCTCTTTTCTGCACTTTCACTCTTTATAATTTCTCTTCTTGGACTTACATATAGAGATCCAGGTATATTAAACTCAGTTGTTTTTCTCTTTGGAATATCTAATGGTGTGTTCACTGCGGGAATATTGGGAACCATGCTGCATTTAGCAAGCAGGAATTCGGGTGATAACAACACAGGTACTCGCATGGGAATATGGGGGGCTGCACAAGCTTATGCCACTATGATTGCCGTTTTTTTTAGCACCGTCTTGGTAGATATACTTGGCCTTATGATGAATTCACTCCCAAGTGTCTATGGGATAGTGTTTCTAACTGCTGCGAGCTTTTTTATAGCTGCAGCATTTTTGGGTTCATTAATTATTAAAAAGGATGAACTCGACCAAAATCAAAACATACTACAATCGGTGAGTTAAAATGATCTATGATATAACAGTTATAGGGGGAGGACCCTCAGGAGCAACAGCTGCAGAGCAACTGGCGAAAAAAGGTTTCAAAGTCGCATTGATAGACAGAGCAGGAAGAATAAAGCCTTGTGGAGGTGCTATCCCTCCAAGATTAATCGAAGATTTTGAAATACCTCAGTCTCAATTAGTTGCAAAAATCAAGACAGCAAGGATGATATCACCAACGAATAGGAAGGTAGACATTCCAATAGAAAATGGTTACGTAGGAATGGTGGATAGAGAATTCTTTGATGAATATCTTCGGGAAAGAGCAGCAAAATGCGGGACAAAACGCTTTACCGGCACATTTGTAAAATTATATAAAAATTCGAAATATACTAAGATTGATTTTAATAATCACTCAACAAAAAAAATTTCCACACTCCTCACAAGATATGTAATAGGAGCAGATGGTGCTAAATCCAATGTTGCGAGAAATACTATTAAAGACGCACATAAAATTCCCTACGTTATAGCGTATCATGAGATAATAGAGGCTCCAAAAGCAACTAGCGAATATAATCCAGATAGATGTGATGTTATTTATAATGGAGATATATCACCTGATTTTTACGGATGGGTTTTTCCACACGGCAAATCAGCGAGTGTTGGAATGGGAACAGGGTTAAATAGCGTTAACCTCAAGAAGGCTACTAGCGATCTCAGGACTCAAGCTGGACTAGACAAATGTTCAACCATCAGAAAAGAAGGAGCTCCAATCCCACTCAAGCCCTTGGAGAGGTGGGATAATGGAGATAATGTTGTACTTGCAGGTGATGCTGCTGGGGTAGTAGCACCCTCATCGGGAGAGGGCATTTACTATGCAATGATAGGAGGTAAGTATGCCGCTGATGCTGTTGAAAAATGCTTGCTTAATGGACATTCAAAATATTTAACTATAGCAAGAAAGAATTTTATGAAAGAACATAAAGCGGTTTTTCAAGTTCTAGGTGCTATGCAAAACGCATATTACAGATCTGATGACCGAAGAGAGCGATTTGTAACTTTATGCAAAGACATAGACGTTCAAAGAATTACTTTTGAGTCTTATATGCATAAAAAACTTTCTCGTTCGAGACCAATAGCACACCTAAAAATAATGTTTAAAAATATTGCCCACCTCACCGGTATGGTTAAAGCCACATGAATATTAATTTCATTCCGGCATGGGATCAAGGGATCCTAAAACCATTGGAAAAACTGGAAGTTCATAAAAGAGGTCTAAAGCATAAAGCGGTCTCAGTATTCTTAATTTCAGATAACAATGTACTTATTCAAAAAAGAGCATCAATGAAATATCATACTCCCGGTTTGTGGGCTAATACCTGCTGCACACATCCCTTGTGGTCAGAAGATCCCAAGGAATGTGCACACAGAAGACTAAAAGAAGAGTTGGGAATAGAGGTCCCAGAATTAGTGTATAAAAACAAAATCGACTATAAAGCCAATGTTGGTAATGGCTTAATTGAAAATGAGACTGTTGATGTCTTTGTTGGTTCAATAAAAGAAAAAGATAATTTAAAAATACTTCTTAATAACGATGAAGTGTCAGAGGTGAGGTGGATTTGTTTTGACAGGTTAAAAGAAGAAATAGCACTATCGCCTGATAAATTTACACCTTGGTTAAGAATATATGTCCAAGATCATTATGATCAAATCATAAACTGACGAGCTTATTTTACAATCTTAATTTTATCGCTTCGTATATCGGCTACACCTAAACCATCAAGAATTGTTGTTGTAATTCCTGTGACATCAAGCCCAGCTTCCTTATACATTACATTTGGTGAAGCTTGATCTATAAATTTATCTGGTAAAAATAAACTTCTTACCTTTAGATTACTATTAATCATGTTATTTTTGAGCAGCCAGTCAACCACATGAGATCCGAACCCACCAATGGATCCCTCTTCTAGGGTAATTAACAACTCATGGTTTTCTGAAAGCACTTTTATTAAATCTACATCTAGTGGTTTAGCAAATCTAGCATCTGCAACAGTCACTGAAATGCCTAACTGTTCCAACTCCTCGGACGCGTCTAGTGCTTCTTTGAGATGTGCTCCGAAACTTAATATTGCAACCCTAGCGCCCTCTTTACAAATTCTTCCTTTCCCTAGCTCAAGAACTTCACCTCTTTCGGGAAGCTCTACACCTATCCCCTCACCTCTTGGATATCGAAATGATATGGGGCCCTCATTATACTCTGCTGCCGTTCTGATCATATGCATTAGCTCTAATTCATCCGATGCTGCCATTACCACAAAACCTGGCAAATTAGAAAGGTAAGCTACGTCAAAAGAACCTGCATGAGTAGCTCCATCAGCACCAACCAACCCAGCTCTATCAATTGCAAATCTTACTGGCAATTTTTGAAGAGCTACATCATGGACAATCTGATCATATCCTCTTTGAAGAAAAGTTGAATATATTGCGCAGAAGGGTTTCAAACCCCCAGCTGCCATTCCAGCGCAAAAAGTGACAGCATGTTGTTCTGCGATTCCAACATCAAAAGTTCTACCAGGGAAACTATCCTGAAAAATATTTAATCCTGTGCCTGAAGGCATGGCTGCGGTGACGGCGACAATCTTTTCGTCCATAGTTGCCTCCTTCACGAGTGTTTGACCAAAGATTGAGGTGTATGATGGAGCATTTGATTTGCCTTTATGTTGCTTTCCCGAAGCAACGTCAAATTTCGACACACCGTGATATTTATCCGCAGACGTTTCTGCTGGTGCATACCCGGCTCCTTTTTTTGTAACACAATGGATTAGCACCGGTCCCTCAGACCTGGTTTTGACTGTTCTTAAAACTGGTAATAGTTGATCCAAATCATGTCCATCGATTGGACCAACATATGAAAAACCTAAGTCTTCAAAAAAAGTATTACCACTTCCGCCAGCTAGCCCTGTTATCAAACCTCTAGCACGTTTTGCTCCTTCCCTTAGAGGGCCAGGAAGTGACTTTGCAAAATTCTCTGCTAATTCCTTCAGAGTATAAAATTGTTGATTTGCATATAGGCTCGATAAATATTTCGACATAGCCCCAACCGGAGGAGCAATAGACATTTCATTGTCATTCAAGATCACAAAAAACCTTCTGCCTTCAGCACCTGCATTGTTCAGCGCTTCGTAAGCCATTCCGGCACTTATTGATCCATCACCAATAACCGCAATAGCATCACCAGTAGCCATTCCCATATCTCTAGCTACCGTGAACCCCAAGCCCGCGGATATTGATGTAGATGAATGGGCCGCACCAAAAGGGTCATAATCACTTTCACTTCTCTTTGTGAAACCCGATAGTCCACCCTCCTGCCTTAGAGAATTCATTTTTTCTCTTCGACCAGTAATTATTTTGTGAGGATAACATTGATGCCCAACATCCCATATCAACTTATCATGGGGTGTATTGAATACTGAATGTATTGCAACTGTAAGTTCCACAACTCCTAGGCTCGATCCTAGGTGCCCCCCTGTCTCAGAAACTGCCCTTATTGTTTCATTACGAAGTTCAATAGCGAGTTTTTTAAGCTCTAAATCGGAGAGATGCCGAAGATCCGTGGGATAATTTATTTTCTCAAGTAGTGTAGGTTTCATAACTAAACTTATGTTTTTACGTGGGAGAAACACTTCCCCCACGCAGATTATAATTGCCTAACTTGGACCGTTATACAAGCCGCCCTCAACTGCAAAGCCATGCGCTACAGCCCAACTAAACCAGTCGTCGACAACAGTCCCTGTTAATAATATACCGATGCCACCGGTGATAGGACAAAGAATGGCAAACCACCAAGCCCATCTATGAATTCCTTCCATAGATGCGTTAAAACCCATGGTCCATCTCCAGAACAGAGCTGCACGCTCGGACGCAGTTCCACGATCGTAGATTTGTTCCAACTCTCTATCTCCTCCTAGCCGCGAAGTTGCTAAGATAGTAGCACCATGCATTGCAAAGAGTAGTGCTGATCCATAAAGAAAGACAATACTTAATGCATGAAATGGATTATAGAACAAATTGCCATGATTTAATGAAAGGTAATTTGTCCAATCAAGGTGTGGAAAAATTCCATAAGGTACCATTTCTGACCATGTCCCCATGGCTACTGGTCTAAAAAGTCCAATTACAAGAAATAGCCATATTGCTGCTGCAAAAGCCCAGCAAACATGTTTACCCATTCCTAGTTCATGTGCACGAAGATAAGATCTGATCCACCAGCTTAAAACAGCTATTAAAAGACACGCACTAGCAATCAAATACAGGCCGCCTTCCCAAATAGGTGGAAAGCCAAGGCCATATTCCTCACCAGGAGGATCAAGAGAAATCCACCATAAATCTCTCCAAAGCGCTTGCCATGACCAATCTACTGATTGGAGCATACCGATCCCGGTTAAAAAGAACCATGCAGTTCCAAGGAAAAAGGCTACAGTACCAAACATCCCTAAATGAACAGGCCCTAATTGAGCGTTGCCAACATATCCGAGTATTGAAGAAAAACGTGGTTCTACTCCTCGTTCCTTGGCCACCACACCTCTTTCATCAAGGCCCATTTCTGCTGGTCCACGTACTTGAACCTGAGTTAAAATATTATGGTATTCTGCCATCTTAACCTCCTATACTTGCGAATGTGAAGAAATTTGGCCACCAATCCCACCATTCTATCCAGCTTTCGCCATCTGGCATCAACCAAGAAGGCCCAGATATAATAATGCATATGGCAGACCACCAACCAGCACTTAAAGCCACAAATAATCCTAACCTGTGAATTCCAAGAGTACCTATAGAGTATCCTATGAAATCTCTAAAATAGGTGTCTTCATGGTCAGGTGTTTTTGCTTCCTCACCCTTTTCTGGATTTGCCGCAGACAAAATCAATGAGCCGTGTAATGCAAGCAACATCGTGGTGGTAAAGAAACACGCAATTGCAAGCATATGGATTGGATTATAATGGAAATTACCATATTGATATCCAGTATAAGATACCCAGTCTAAATGGGAAAAGATGCCATATGGGAACCCATGAGCCCATGCACCCATTAAAACTGGTCTAATAACTACCAAAGAAACAAAAGCAAAAATTGCAAACGAAAAGGCAAAGGGAATATGGTAATCCATTCCTAACTTTCTTGAAATTTCGACTTGCCTTAGCATCCAACTACCAAAGGCTCCAATCGCACATAAAGTTATAACCTGCCACAAACCACCATCGTTCATGGGTGCCATTTTTAATCCGTATGCAAGAGGAGGCGGCTCAATACTTATCAACCAGGGATTCCAAACTCCCTGCAGAGCAGCGCCCCAAAAAATCATAATGCTACCAAGGGCAGCAAAGAAAATTGTCGAGACACCAAAAAAGCCGACATAAAACGGCCCGACCCAAAAGTCAAATAAATCCCGACCTATAAGAGTACCGCCTGGAACACGATACTTTTTTTCAAAACTGAGTAATGCCATTCCATGACCTCCATTCAAATTACTCTGCTGACTGACAAATAATAGCCAGTCAGAATGCCACGGGCGAGATCCTAAGGGGGGACTGGTTCTCGCCCACAGCGACTCGTAGGTTTTTAGCCAGCTGCTCTTGCTGCGGCTTCAAACCAATTGAAGTGATCGGTGCTGAGCAACACTAAATGAATCATTGCTGCTAGCAAGAAGAGAAAGACGCCCTGTGCGACAAACACTCGTCTAGGATCAAATATCAGCCATATTTTATAAAAGTGACTCATTTCTTTCTCCTCAACCGAAATAGAACCAAGGACGCCAGATCCATGTCGCTATGTGAGCTAATATGCACATTATGGTAAATGTCCATAGTCCACTCATATAAACGCTATGTAATTCTTGCGCCTGTTCATCTGTTAAACCTGATAAAGACAGGTCATTATTTCCAGCCATTATACATCCTCCGGATTAAGTGACTGTTGCGCTGCAAGCACCTTATGCGCTAGCAACGATCCTTCCGCCAAAAGACGGTAAGAATTCTTTAAAAACCTCATGAAAAAATCATGGGCGTAATTGTTTTGGCATTTGCCCATGCCTTACTAAACATATCTTTTTCAATTTTTCCTTTCACTAGACTTTTCATACAGGTGAGCAGTGCTCCTGGTAATGAAAAAATAAATATTACTGTGAAGTAAATTCGATACTCCCAAATTGGCTTTTTTCTTGTTCTTCTCATCGCAGTCCCTCCTTATGCAACCTTATTACTTTTGTTAACTTCTTCATCCTCTGGGTTAAGCATTTTTATGATCTCTTTTGCTACTTTCTTATCACCATTTTGTAGTGCTATTTTTTCGGCTTGATCACGAAGCGTTTTAGTAGCAGAAATTCTGGTTAAAGGTGAATGCTTGGCCACAATTTTTTCCAAAATATCTTTTGCTTCCTGATCCCATGGCAACTCTTTTCTCAATTTAGTTAATGTCGCATCTGCTTTATCCAAATCAGATCCGAGCGGCAATATGTGAAAGAGCGCATCAAATAATCCATTACAAATTTCTTGCAATAAATAAGTTGATCCCGAGTACCCCATCATCGGTGTACCAACAGCACGTCTAATTGCTGCTCCTGGAAAACTCGCTGGAATGAATGATGCTTTTGGCCCAAAGCCTTGGCCTGCCTCTGCAAGATACATTTTTTCATTTATGGATCCCATCAACACTAGAGGTCTAGTTTGCTTTATAAGATTTCTAATTTTTTCATTATCGGTCTTCTTCCCGGCAACTCGTGCTACCGCAAATTGACAGGGAAGGCCTAATTCATTCTCCAAAAAGTTTCTTATGCCTCTTGTGTATGTTTCATTAGCGACAATTCCGAAACTGGCCGTTGCGAAAAAATCCTGTGTGACAGATCGCCAAAGATCCCATACAGGTTTAATGGTTGAATGCTTCTCTTTTTCGATGAAGCCTTCAACATCAATATTCAGCATCTCTCCCAATTTCCTTAAGAATTTAGTTGTACTATCAATGCCAATTGGGGCCTGCAAATATGGCTTACCCAATAGCTCAGCTAAACCTCTACCGAACTCTCTATACATCACAATATTTGCATCAGCATTCACAAGCTTCGACATCTCTGCTACATGAGCGCCCATAGGCATAACCATATTTACTTCTGCGCCAATGCCTTCTATAAGTCGTCTAATTTCTGCTAAATCGGAAGGCATATTAAAAGTCCCGTACATAGGGCCCAAAATATTTACCCTGGGTTTGGAATTTTCCTCCCTTTTTGCTTCTTTTGGCATTCTGCCTTTGGTCATTCCAAAGTTAGTGAAAAGCCATGTCATAGATCTATCTGCAGCCTGCCATTGGTCTTCATCAATCGTCCTTGGTAAGAACCTTTGAATATTTGTGCCTTGAGGTGTCACACCTCCTCCTATCATTTCTGCAATTGACCCAGTTACAACAACAGCCGGCAATACAGGATCTAAGGTATCCCAGGCACGTTTCATAGCTCCTTCTGTTCCTTCTCGTCCTAGCTCCTCCTCGCCTAATCCAGTGACCACAATTGGTAACTCATGTGGAGGCAAAGCATCCGTGTAGTGAAGTACTGATGTTACGGGTAGGTTTTCACACCCCACTGGGCCGTCTACAACGACTTGAAGGCCTTTTACGCCACAAAAAGCATAAACTGACCCCCAATATCCTCCCGCTCTATCGTGATCCTGAATTAACACTAAATCATCTCCTCTGCCTTTGCGGCGATCTTTCTTTTCTCTATTTTCTTTGCTTGGTGGGCTCGGTACTGGGGTTTAAGGTTTGGCTCACCCTCCCAAACTCCTGCGGTATCACCTTCCCCGACACCCTCGAAGAAACTCTTCATTTTTTCCATTCGTGACCCATTGCTTATGGCCTGCAATATTACCTCGGCTAAGCTTCCCGCTCCAGCGACACCCATTATTGGCCGAGCTGAAATTAAATTTGTGTAATAAAGAGAGGGAATGCCTAACTCTTTAGCTTTTTGTACTACTGGAGTCGTTCCAATAGCCAAATCAGGGTTAACGCTCTTCACCGCTGAGATATCATCCTCCAAACTCGCCCTAAACTTTACAAAAACTCCTTTACTCTCCAACCAATCTTTGTCTTCAGTAGACCATTTAGTCTTGGGACAGGCTGTTCCTACATAAGGGACTTCAGCGCCTGCCTCTATGAGCGTTCTTGCTACTATAAGTTCCGAGCCCTCATAGCCCGATACTGTAATTTTGTTATTAATTTTTTTGTCATCAAGAGATTTTTGTATTTGCGGCAGAATCTTTTGTTTAGCTTCTCCAATTATCTTTTTCGCGATGTTAAAAGTATCGCCTATACTATCGATCCAAGAATTAGTACCTTCAACACCCACCGGGGCCGATCCAATAATTGGCTTACCAGCGTCTTCAAACTCTCTCACAGCAGCGGTGTAAAACGGATGGATAGCAGCAACGGCGCCGCAATCAAGTGCTGCGTACAATTCACGCCACTCTCTGCAAGGTATAACCTGTCCCGCGGCTAACCCGAGAGGCTCCAAAATCGCTCCAATATTCATAGGATCTGCCGGAAACATTTCTCCTAATAATGTAACAGTCGGTCTATCTGATTTTTTTGAAGCTGGAGCAGCCACTGGACCAGACTCGATTTCGTTTTTCGCATAATTCAGTAATGCACCAGCCAAGACGTCTTTTGCCTCGGCGTGTGTGGGAATTCCAAAACCAGGCACATCAATACCGATTATCCTAACCCCATTAATTTCTTTTGGGAGAAGTCTTAAAGGAACCCCAGAAGCGCTAGGAACGCATAGATTTGTGAAAACAACAGCATCAAACCTATCGGGGTCAGCCATTTCATGTGCAGACTCTAAAATATCTTCATATAATTTTCCTGTTACCAGGGTCTCGGAGGAAAAAGGTACATAACCGACAGATCTTCGCGCTCCATAAAAATGTGAGACAAAGGTTAACCCATAGACACAGCAGGCAGAGCCTGATAGCACAGTTGCCACTCGCTTCATTCGCAGACCAACCCTTAGAGAGCCAAAAGCGGGGCACATGCTTTGTGGCTTATCATGAGGACCCAAGGGGTAATCTTTTCGCATATTTTGGATAAGCTCTTTGTTAGCGCCTCTTTCCGCATTACCCTTAAGAGATGAGGACCCGCAAAGGCCATCAGAGGTGGTGCCTACGCCGCCATGCTTCTTATCTTCCAAATCAACATTGACCTCATCATTCAACTTGACGACATCTGCTGCATCATATTTTATTTCTCTGTTTGTGCTCATTCTTCTTAATTTTTTCTCTTTACACTTCGTCATATACGACTTCTAACGACTCCTTGGGTTTTGCAAATTTTCCTCTCATGTCAGCATCGGTAGCTGGTTGCAACACAAAGTCAGCTCCTGTCTCACTGGCTGCAAACAAATTGAGAAGGCCATCTTGGTCAAGTGGCTTTGGTCTAAGAGGTGGAGCCTCAGCTGTGTTGGTTCCTAGCTCAGCAAACAGGTCTCCCCACTTCGACTCTTTTGTTCCAACAATATGATAATTTGCGGACTTCTTTCTCAGATCATCGTCTTGAGGTATACTTGCAAGAATAGGTATTTTTACGGTCTCAGCAAAAGCTGCTGCTTCACCGGACCCATCGTCTTTGTTAATTACCAAGCCTGCCACGCCAACGTTTCCACCTAATTTTCTGAAGTACTCTACTGCTGAACAAACATTATTTGCTACATATAGGGATTGAAGATCGTTTGAGGCGACTAATATAACTTTTTGAGCCATATCCCTTGCTATTGGCAATCCGAAACCGCCACAAACCACATCACCCAAAAAATCCAATAAAACGTAATCAAAATCCCAATCGTGAAACCCTAGCTTCTCCAATAACTCAAAGCCATGGATGATGCCTCGTCCACCGCATCCTCTTCCTACTTCTGGCCCACCAAGCTCCATCGCAAATACACCATTTCTTTTAAAACACACGTCTCCAATAGTAACTTCTTCGCCCGCAAGTTTCTTATTAGTCGATGTTTCAAGTATAGTTGGGCAAGCCTTTCCCCCGAATAAGAGAGAAGTGGTGTCGGATTTTGGGTCACATCCTATGAGTAAAACTCTTTTTCCTTGCTCTGCCATCATATGACTGAGATTTGCAAGAGTGAAACTTTTACCGATGCCTCCTTTACCGTAGATCGCTATTATCTGGGTTTTTTTTGTTGGCTCACCAATTGGAACTTCATCAATAGGTTGATTTGCTTCTTCTCGAAGGTCCTCATGGTGTTTTTCTAAATCTTTCTTATCTAACGTAGTAGTCGGGTTATCTAAACTCATGCTACATCCCTCCAATCAATAGCCATTTTCAGGCATTCTGGATCTTCAAAAGATTGTCGATAAGCGGCTTTCGAGAAATTTACATTACTCTCATGCGATATTAAACCTTCCAAAGATAGAGCACCGGTTTCTAATAATGATCGTGTAATATTTATGTCTTCCGTATTAAATTCTGCTGAAATCCTGAACCTGGCCTCTTTTATAAATGCAGGTGGAAAGGAAAAGGAAATGGGAGATGAATAAAATCCAGCGAAAACTATTTCGCCATTTTTTTTCAATTTTGGAATAATCTTATCTAAAACGCTGATATCTCCACTGGCCTCATAAATTGATTCATGATCCAAAGAATTATCTTTTTCTGGATCGATAACTTCGTAATTAGTTTGATTATCCGCTCTAAGAGGATTGCTTTCCCATACAATCGGGGGTTCACCACCAGCTGCTATTGTTAATCGGGCTAGCAACCTTCCTAAGACGCCATGACCAATGATAAGTGAGGGAAGTTTGTTACCAAGCCCTGCTATTGCATGCCTAGCAGTTGCTGCGAGTGCAAATAGTGTCCCTTTAGCTTTCAATGCAGGGTCTATTTTTATAAGCTTTTCATCGGAAGCTATTAAAAGGCTAGAGGATGCACCGAAAAGGCCTTTTTCCTTTTCATAACAGTTGGCCCCTGGGACGAACACATGATCTCCAATCTTAAGTTTTCTAGATGATCTGTTGTCGACTACCACTCCGACAGTTTCATAGCCTGGAACAAGAGGATAACCCATACCAGGAAAAAATGGCATGTCACCATTCCAAAATAACCGCTCTGTTCCTGTAGAGACCCCAGAGAAATGGGTTTCAACAATAACGTCACCTGGCGCTGGTTCCCTTAGGGCAACTTTACGCAGGTCCAGTTGACCTGGATTATCAATTACTATTGCTAAGGTTTCCATATTAAATACTGATAATTATAGTTTTTTTCTTGAGATGACACGGCTAGAACAAGGCAGAAACCTCCAGGCCCCCTTGGTAAACCGATTTTTTTGTCTAGCTTTCTTACATACCCAATCAAAAAGCTGTTCCCCTTTATTTACGTAAATACTAGATAATTAAAACTAACTCAAAAATAAATGTCAATAAATTTAGACAAAAACTGTAATAAATTTCTGACATATGGCATTTATACCAAAAAAAGCTACTTTTTTGCGCTCATAACTTGGGTAATAAATGGAGCACTTACAACATGCTTAACAATATTTGAGAAACCTACCTTGAGAAGAATCGCTTTGTGCTCTTCGAAAGAACGGACTTTTCCTGTTGTCATTGCGAGCGTATAAAATGAAAAATAGCAATCACTAGAGCGCATCGCTTTGCTTCCACCAGACATTGGTTCTGTTATTAACAAGGAACCACCTTTGGGAAGAGCCTCGTATATTCGTCTTAGTAATAGCTCTACCGTGGCATCTTCATGATCGTACAAAACCCTTACTAAGCATATAACATTTTGATTCGAAGGAAAATCATCCTTTAAAAAATCACCAGGACAAAAAGTTAAGTGCCCTACCATACCATTAGTTTCTTGGTGATTGCTCTTTGCAACATTTATTACATTAGGCAAGTCGAAAACGGTAGCTTCAATATTAGGATACTTGTTCTTTACCGCTAATAAAAAAGCGCCCGTGCCACCACCAATGTCGAGAATTCTTTTGACACCTTTAAGGCTATATGCCTGCAAAGTTTGTTCGGCAACCAACCTTTGGGAAGTTTGCATGAGCTTACTGTATTCGTAAGATACTTTCGTGGAAATCTCCTTTTTTTTTCCTTCTTTTTTTACATAAGGCCAAAAACGACTCAGCTCTGTTTCTCGCCTACCCTGCAATAACTTCATTGGCTCTATGAGATCTCGATATAAAATTTGGTTGTGCTGGATCATATCCATTAGCCCGGGGACCCCGACTATTTGAGCCCCTACCCTTGTTAACCAATATTTATTTCTTTTATAGCAAATTAAATTCAAAGCACACCCACCACGCAATAGCAGCAATGATCTTTCATTTGCAAGTTCCAAAAACTGGCTTACTTCTTCAAGTGAACGCCCTTCTTTTTTGAGAAACTGAAACACACCCAAATTGATCAATAAGTGAAGAATTTGTGAATAGACGAATCCAGACATTACCTCATGTATCTTATTGCCTTCATAACTGATAAGAGCTCTAAGAAATGGAACTTTAGCGATAGCATCATGCACTTTAGTTGATGAAAAAATAGCAACCTTGAATCGGTAATAGCTTTCATAAAGCACGTTAATTTTTTCTTTCAAAATCATTCAATGAGGAACGGCCTTAAACACCTGTTAAACACATAAGTGGCTTACAAAGTCTTTTGAAGAGGCTCTACTGGGGTTAGACGTTCTGCCTGACTTCTCACAATTTTAATCAATTCAACTTCACCAGGGCATGAGGGAATAGAAGCTATAGCTCCAGCCAAAATGTCTTGAAGTCTTTTAATCGCACCTTGCTCTCCTAGCTTTAAAACGGCGTTAGGGCGCTCATTTTCGCTGTCTCTGTTGTTCGATTTGCCACTTTTTTGAGAGTCAGAAAAATCCTTCAAATCATCAGCAACCTGAAATGCCTCACCGATTCTCTGCCCAAGCTCTGCCCATGGCTCTGGATCCTCTCCTGCAGAAATTGCTCCCATTTTAGTAGCCGCTACGAACAATGAGGCCGTTTTAAGTTTATGATATGAGCTAAGATCAATGGTTTTTTCACTTTCCCAACCTTGACCTGAACATATACCATAGGGCATACCTGTTGACATTGTTAAAACATTTATCAACTCACCGAGCCTATCAGGAGCGCTTACACCTTTAGAAGTCAGCACCTGAATTGCTAAGATAATAAGAGAATCTCCACATAGTACAGCTAAAGGCTCATCAAAGGCCTTATGAACAGTAGGCTTACCCCGCCTAACCTCGGCATTATCAAATACTGGCAAATCATCATGTACTAAACTAGCGCAATGCATCATCTCGACTGAAACCGCTGAAGCCATTGACAGTTCAAAATTATCTAAACCACACGCATTGGAAACAGCGAGGCAAAGCTGAGGCCGAACTCTAGCACCGCCTGGAAAGATTGCATAATCCATCGCGGCAGCCAACTTTGGTGGGGCAGGCGATCTACTCGCCTTCTTAATAGCCTTTTTCAGCGCCTCTTCTAACTTTTCTTTCATATCTATTCCTATGGTAAAAATTAGACATAATTAGAAATTTGTGTAAATAATTTCGGACACTTTTTAAAATAAGTCAATAAAATACCTTTAATGCTAAAAGAAAACGAACAAATAATTATTATAGGGGCAGGAATTGGTGGGCTTGTTTCTGCCCTTTTACTTTCCCAACAGGGATTAAAAGTTACTGTTATCGAAAGAAATGAATACCCTGGGGGGAAATTAAGAGCCTTGTCAAGTCAAGAAGGCCCTATTGATGCCGGACCTACGGTTTTGACATTAATTGACGTTTTCCAGGAAATATTTACTCAAGCAAATCTAAATATTTTTAAGGAATTAGATTTGTATAAAGAAGAGTTATTAGCCAGACACTATTGGCCAGATGGAAAATGTTTGGATCTATTCTCAACCCATGAAAAAAATCTTTTTTCAATAGAAAAAGTGTTTGGGAAAAAATCAGCAGCTGAATTTGACAAATTTCATAGAGATTGTGAGACTCTTTTTTTTGCTTTTAATAACACGTTGTTAAGAAATGACTCCCCCGGGAGCTTTTTTACAAAAAAAGCTTTTTTAAAAAGTATTCCTCGATTAATTAACATTTTGGGCTTCCCAACCGACTACTGGAGTAAGCTAAAGAGATATTTCAGCGAACCTAAGCTCAGACAACTGTTTGGAAGATATGCGACATATGTTGGGGGTTCGCCTTTCAATTCTCCATCCCTGCTACAGCTCATATGGTATGTTGAGTTTCTGGGAGTATGGCGCATAAGAGGAGGTCTTCACACTCTTGCGAATAAATTGAAGCAATTATCTACAGAAAATGGTGTTGAGTTCATTTTCAATAAGTCTGTTACTAAAATTAATACTAAAGATAACAATGTGTGTAGCGTAGATCTCAATGATGGACAAAGGTATCAATCCAAAACTGTATTGTTTAATGGAGATCCACGAAACTTTAGAGAAGGTAACTTGGGTCGTGATTTAAAAAATTTAATGAAAAAAACAGCCACTGAACCACGATCTTTATCTGCCTATGTTTGGTCATTTGCTTCTGAAACTACGGGGGTGGAACTAGCCCACCATAATGTTTTTTTTAATGAAGACTATAGAAATGAATTTGATAGTATATCAGCCGGACAAATAGCTAGAGACCCCACTTTATATATATGCAAGCAAGAAAAGGGCTTAAGAAGCGGCTCAAAAAATCGTTTTGAGATAATCATTAACGCGCCCTCACTTAGTCAAAACAAAATTTCTGCTACCAAGGAGTATGATTTATGCAAAGAAAGAACATTTCAAAAACTCAGCAAAATGGGAATATACTTCAAGAACAAACCGAATTCACTCAATCTGACAACTCCGAGAGCCTTCGAAAGGCTAGCACCGGGCGCGGACGGATCAATCTACGGGCTCAGCCCCGAGAGACTACTTTCAACCTTCCAAAGACCCTCCACAAAAACAAAAATAAGGGGCCTCTACCTGGCGGGAGGGGGAACTCATCCAGGACCGGGTTTGCCAATGGCAGCTCTATCAGGGAAGCATGCGGCAGAAATGATAAAACGGGACCTTGCTTTGATCTGAATATCCCACCCAACGGTTACGGATGGTGGTATATGGACGGTCTTTCCGATGATGGCACAAAAGCAGTTTCAGTTATCGCCTTCATAGGCTCAGTGTTTTCTCCGTGGTATAGCTGGTCGGGTAGAAAAAACCCTCATGACTTTTGTTCAATAAATATTGTGACATATGGGGAAGGGGGGCGTTGGACGATGACTGAACGCAGGGAACGCCATGTTAAAATTACTGAAAATTCTTTTAAGGTAGGGCCTAGTAAATTAGAGTGGGATGGCAAGAAGCTTGTTCTAGAGTTTAGTGAAATAACAATTCCGCATTTCGATAAAATTGAAGGTCGCATTACTGTCACACCCGAAAGTGTAAATGATTTGGAAGTATTGTTGAAACCTGACGGGACACACATATGGAGGCCATTCTCCCCCATTTCACGTATAGATGTTAAAACAAATAAGAAAGGATGGAGTTGGCAAGGAAACGCATACCTAGATGGAAATTTTGGAACAAGAGCACTTGAACAAGATTTCAATTATTGGACTTGGAGCCGTCTCCCTTTTAAGGATAAATGCCTCACATTTTACGACGCTGATTTAGTTGATGGCAGCAGTACCAATATAGCACTGCGCTTTAATAAAAATGGCTCAGTTGAAGAAATAGAGGCCCCTCCTCTTCAACCTATTTCAAAAACAAAATGGCTCATTAAACGGGTTGCTAGATCGGATAGGGAATTTTCACCCTATCAAAGCAAAGCCTTGCTGGATGCACCATTTTATTCCAGGAGTGAGTTAGTCACCCAAATTGACAGAGAAAAAACAACCGGAGTTCATGAAACCTTAGATATGAGAAGGTTTACAAACCCATTTTTAAAACCTTTGCTATGCGCAAAGATACCTCGAATCTTTTAGGAATTCTCCTTATTCAATTGAATAATAGAAAAATTTAACGCCCCTGCGTAGGAACCCCAAACTACATAGGGAGTAAGTAGAAGACCTGCTATTAAATCAATATAAAAAGCTAGTACAACCATGATAACAACTGAAACCCAAAGGCATAATAGAATTATAAAACCTAGCTTTATCCTGTTGAGCCCAAAGAACACGGGAGTCCATAAAGTATTGAATACAAGTTGAAGAGCCCAAAAAATCAAGAATAAGTCATTGCCAGGAGCTCCGTAAACTCTTACTAAAGAGTATGACATGGCTATATATAAATATAACCATGCAATTGGGAAAACCCAATCTGGAGGTGTCCAACTAGGTTTATTAAGGGATTTATACCATTCTCCTGTTGGGAAAAGAGAACCAGTAGACCCGGCTGCGATACATGCCAAAAAACCTAACAAAAAAATAACTATCGACTCTGTCATCACTCAAATTCTCTATGTTGATAAATAAATGCTTTTCTTATCATTTTTCTCAAGTTCCATTAAAACGTCCATCAGTCTTTTGCCAGAAAAAAGAACCATATCATTGCCATAATTTTTCTTCTGTGCGCTATTTACAAGAAATTTGACTTCTCTTAAAGCGGGAGCATGTACAATAGCTGAGACTGGCAAAATTTTTGAACTGAGGGTTTTTAAAAAAGAAAAAGCAAGCAAGGTTATCTTTTCAGATTTTGACGTTATTGCTCTTTGGTTTATGCTATCATATTGAACAGATTCTATATGTGCTCCGATACCTTCATAAATGTAGCGGGCTGCATATATTCCTGGCTGACAAGAAGTTGGCAGACCAAAAAGACCAGATTCTGAACGCTTATACAATCGACTTGCTTCTTGTAATAAACGTTTTGCTATTGAAGCTAATTCTTTCGAGGGTTTAGGGCTTGTCAGAAAGTCTTTAATGTCTAAGTTTTTTTCCTTCATCCAATCAGTAGGAATGTATATACGGTTACTTCTTGCATCTTCGCCTATGTCTCTAACGATGTTAGTAAGTTGCATAGCTACACCAAGATCGCAAGCTCGTGCCAATATATCTTTATCTCTTACTTGCATTAGTACACACATCATTACGCCGACTGTTGATGCAACTCGTGCACAATAGGAGCGCAACTCTGAAAGAGATTTGTACTTTTTCCCTTCAGTGTCCCATTGCATTCCCTCTAATAAAGCCAGCGGAAGTGCCTTTGGCATTTCATAAAACCTAACAAGTTCTGTAAAACATCTATCGGAGGCGTGATTTTCAGGTTTTCCCAAATAGACTTTTTCAAGTCTGACAAAGAGCTTTTTTAAAGATAGCTCTTTTGCTTGACTATCATCAATTGCATCATCGACAATTCGACAAAATGAATACAAAACAATTGCAGAGTCGCGTACTTTTTTGGGAAGAATTTTTGAAGCAGCATAAAAAGAGTGGGATCCTTTTTTTATTATTTCGTAACAGGTTTCCAGATCTTCTTTGTTATACATTTAATTAAGCCTGTATTACTTTCTTATTGGTGGAATAAACTTTTTTATGCACAACCTTTTTCAAATCCGGAAGAAAGTCATCTAATATTTCTGCAGATGCTAGAACACCCGGCAATCCTGGCCCAGGATGGGTACCAGCGCCAACAATAAAGAGATTATCAAGTTCTTCTGATCTATTGTGAGGTCTAAACCAAGCGCTTTGAAACATTTGAGGCTCCAAGGAAAAACCACTTCCAAAATGGCTCAAATATCTTTCTTTAAAATCAAGAGGGGTCATAACATAATCAGTTTTTATTGATCGGCCTAGCCCGGGCAAAAGTCTTCTCTCTAAAACATCGAGTATTTTTCCCTTGTAGCTTTTTTCAATTTTACGCCAGTTAATATCATTTTTAAAACTTAGATTTGGAACGCAAGCCAATACATAAAAAGTATCATCTCCTTTTGGAGCACAAGTTTTGTCAGTAACAGAAGGTCTGTGCACATATAAACTCATTTCCTCAGGCAACTTCCCTCTGATAAAAATATCATTAACTTCTTTTTCATAATTGGGTCCCACCAAAATTGTATGATGCCCAACATTCTTCCACTTTGATCTCGTTTTTGATGTGCCAAAATGCCAAACAAAGAGACTCATTGACCAATTCTTCGTGTCTAATTTATGTTTTGTCCACCTTTTCTTCTTTTTATGCCCTAATAAACCATCATATGTATTCTGAAGATCTGCGTTTGATACTACATAATCCGCGCTAATTTTTTCTCCAGTCTCCAACTGGATTCCAATTGCTCTGTTTTCGTTTGTTAAAATTTTATTAACTGTTGTATTAAGTGTTACCTGACCCCCTGAGGATTTTATTTTTTCTGCCATTTTATTCGCCATGGCTTGCGCTCCTCCATGAATATAGTGAACACCAAATCTATGCTCCAAATAATTAACCAAACCCCACATGGACGTCACAGTAAAGGGATTCCCACCTACAAAAAGTGGATGAAAACTTAACGCAAACCTTAGCTTTGAGTTGGATACATAGCTCGCAGCACTTCTATAAACGGACCTATCTGCTCTTAGAAGAGCAAAGATTGGAAGAACCTTTAGAGTATCCCATAGTCTATGCATGGGACTTCTTCCCATTGAGCCCTTTTTTGAAAACGCGAAATTATATTGCCTTTCTGACAAACGCATGAACTTTCGATATCCTTTGAGATCATTTGGTGCAAACTTTTTAATTTGAGCTTCAAAATTAGATTGGTTGCCAGAAACTGAAAGAACATCATTATCTTCAAATCGTAAATCATAATATGGGTTTAGCTTTTCTATTTTTACATGTTGACTGAGATCATCCCCACATCTCTTCCAAAGTTCTTCAAAATTTTTTGGTAAAGTCAAAATTGTAGGACCTAGATCAAATCTATGCCCCGCTTGAGTTTTTGAAGACCCTCGACCACCAACTGTTTGCAATCTATCAAAAACATGGACATGATACCCTTTTTCAGAGAGAAGCATTGCCACAGACAAGCCTCCAAACCCTGCTCCAATAATAGCAACAGAAGGCTTTTCCACTTCTCTCTCGCCTTCAAAGTACGGTCCGTCGGTCTTTTTTAACATATCTGATCTTAAACATGTCAGTTTTTTTTGACAATATTTTTAATAAAAAATATGCTTTGAATTGAATAAGCCATTTTGGAGTAGATAATTAAAACAATTACCATAAGTTTTTTTAGGTTCCAGTCCATATTTGGCAAACTATGGGCTTTTTCCCATATGGGGTTTTCACATTTATATATGATAAGGATGAAAGGCCTACAGTTTTATAAACTTTTTGGAAGTGGTGTTGGGGAAGGCTTTACCCCTGTATTAAACCCTAATGTTTACGCTATTATGGCAGTGTGGGATAGTGTGACCGATGCGGATCAAAACATAGCCAACTCATCAATTTTCAAACAATATAAAAATAGATCGAAAGAAAACTGGACGTTATATCTAAAACCTACAAGATCTTGGGGCAGTTGGGATAAAAGAAACCCATTTGAAATAACTGATGACCTTAATCAAACATTTCCTGTAGTAGCGCTAACAAGAGCAACAATAAAAACAAGTATTCTTTTAAAGTTTTGGAAGAGAGTACCAGATATATCAAAAACAATTGGGCTCAATAAAAATGTTTTATTTAAAATCGGCTTAGGAGAAATTCCATGGTTTCACCAGGTCACGTTCTCAATATGGCCAAATCAAGAAAGCATGGATCAATTTGCTAGAGATCACGGACCTCACAAAGAAGCCATCAAAGCTGTTAGGGAAAATAATTGGTTTAAAGAGGAACTCTATGCAAGATTTGTAATAGACAAACAAATTGGCCAATGGCCAGAAATAAATATAAATAAGGAAGCAAGTGAATAAGTATTTTCCATTCTCAGCAATAGTTGGACAAGAACAAATGAAACTTGCTCTAATTTTGACGGCAATCGATCCATCAATTGGAGGCGTACTGGTTTTTGGCGATCGAGGCACTGGCAAATCAACCATTGTTAGATCGCTTGCAGGTTTATTACCAAAGCAAAATTTTGTGGTAGATTGCTCCTTTAATTGCCAGAATTCAGCTAATCTATGTGATCAGTGTAAAAAAAAGAAGTCTCTAGAGTTTGAAGAACGTGCAACACCTGTTATAGACCTTCCCTTGGGGTCAACAGAAGACAGAGTTGTTGGAGCACTAAATTTAGAAATTGCTTTGACTGAGGGCAGGAAAGTATTTGAACCGGGTTTATTAGCCAAAGCAAATAGTGGCTTCCTTTATATAGATGAGGTCAACTTGCTAGAGGACCATATCGTTGATCTGCTTTTAGACGTTGCCGCATCCGGAGAGAACCTAGTCGAAAGGGATGGAATATCTATAAGACACTCATCAAAGTTTGTCTTAATTGGTTCTGGGAATCCCGAAGAGGGTGAACTCAGACCGCAGCTACTTGACAGATTTGGTTTCTCTGTGAATGTGGGTTCTCCCTCTGAGATATCACAAAGAATTGAAGTAATTAAAAGAAGAGATGAATTTGAAAGAGATCCTGAAACTTTTTTACGGAAGTGGAGACGCAAAGATTTAGTAGTTCAAAAAAAAATAATTACAGCAAAAGATACTTTAGATAACATAAAACTTAACGATAAAATTTTATCTAAGTGTGCTGAAATTTGTATCGCGGTGGGCTCTGATGGATTAAGGGGAGAACTAACACTTTTGAGAGCTTTACGAGCACTTTGCGCATTTAATGGCACAAAAATGCCAACTTTAGACGATATTAGAGAAATAGCTGTTTACACTCTTAGCCATAGACTAAGGAGGGACCCATTAGATGATACAAGTTCAGAAGTACGCGTAAAAAGAAAAGTCAATGAACTTATAGATGGCAAATAAAATTGACTTTCTTGAGCATGCGCTCGACGTAAATGCTCTCATACAGGGCATTTTAACAGTTAGTAGTATCGATCCCTCCCTTGGTTCGTTGTCTATAAATTCCAACTATTCAACCGTGAGAGAAGCTTTTCTATCTAGCCTCTTGTCCGTATTAAAACCAAAACGATTGAAAAAAATTTATCCCTTTCAAAATCCAACGGACTTTGCCAAGAGCATTAATATGATTGAAACTCTAACCTTTGGCATGCCAAAATACAATGAAGATATATTCTCATCCTCTGACATAGCTCTAATTTTAACTAACACTGAAAAAATGGAAAAAGGTCTAGCTACATTTTTGAGAGACAAAATTAAGAACAACAGCAACAAATTCTTTATTGCACTAGACGAAAGCGAAAGTAACGAAGTGCCCAGAGAAAATCTTTCCGAATATCTTATTTTTTCTATAAGTCTGGATGGCATAAGACATAAAGATTTGAAAAAAGTTTCTATAAATAGAAAAAAAATTTCCGAGGCTAAAGAAAATCTAGCGGCTGTAGAAGTGAATAAAAAAATATTGGATTACTTAATCGCGTCCGCCGAAATGTTTTCTATTTCTAATATGCATACAATTTTTACCACTTTAAAAGTCGCTAAGTCATTATGTGCTTATAAAGGGAAAAAAAATGTCTCGAAAGAAGACATAAACCTAGCTATTTCTCTTTCCATGATTCATAAGGCAAAAAAAATTCCTGAATTTCAACAAGAGGAGAAAGCAGCAACGCCTGAACAAGAACAATTGAGAGATGATAATGAAAGTAAAGCAAACAACTCAGAACTAAATAGTGAAGACAAGAAAATGCTTATAGATGCTCTTAAAATCTCTCTCCCTAGCAACCTCATTGAGAGTCTTCTATCAAAAAAATCTCAATCTATTAGTCTTGGGGAATCAGCTGGATCTGGAGAAAGAAACAATAATTTCTCTGCAGGCCGCCCTATCCCTTCCGTTATTAGAAAATATTCTTCTGACAAAAGAATTGATTTGATGGGGACACTTACAAAATCTATCCCTTGGCAAAAACTAAGATCTTCTTCAGTTACAAAAAATAAAAAAATAATCATTTATCCACAAGACATCATGATAAAAAGATTTGAGAAGCAGTCAGAAAGACTTCTAATATTTTTAGTTGATGCCTCAGGCTCTAATGCTATTGGGCGGTTAAATGAAGCAAAGGGAGCTATCGAGATATTATTATCCGATGCTTATGCAAAGCGAGATAATGTTGCTCTCATTTCTTTTAGTGGATTGAAAGCTGATCCTTTACTATTACCAACAAAATCTCTCGTGACAGCTAAGAAAAAACTAAGTTCACTTCCTGGAGGTGGTGCTACACCGTTGGCTAATGGCCTACTCGAAGCATTTAATATGGCTGATGTCGCTAGATCCCGAAATATAAAACCTATTATTATTCTATTATCCGACGGCAAGGGAAACATGTCGCTTGATGGAGTTGGAGATCGCGTTAAAGCTACTAAGGATACAAACTATGTAGCATCATTAATAAAACGAAACGCCATCAATAATATCTTTATTGATACTTCTAGAAGAAAAACACCAATTGCTAATGAGCTTGCAAGAGAGCTAAACGGTCATTATTTCCAATTGCCAATGGCAAATTCAGGCAGCATTTCAAAAGCAGTTCAGCAATCGATATAGAGCATAGAGATGGTTAAAGACGCTACAAATAATTTTTGGCCATACTCTGCATATAGTAAGTTCCTTGAGACCGATAATTTTGTTTGGCATTATCAATTAATTGGAAAACTGGGTAACCCTATTATACTCCTTATCCATGGAGCCGGGGCTTCTTCTCATTCTTGGGCCAATCTAATACCAAAACTTCAAGAGTTTCAAGTTTTAGCGGTCGACTTACCTGGACATAGATTCTCAAAAATAAAAAAGGGAATACGTCCTCAACATGATATTATTGTGAGGGATTTGATAGTTCTTTTTGAGTCATTAAAGGTTAAGCCAAATGTATTTGTAGGTCACTCTATCGGTGCAGTGATCGTTTTGTCCTTATCCGATATCTACGAGGGACCACTGTCATCCATAGTTCTTATAAATGGTGCTCTGGAGAGATTTGAAGGTCCGGCTGGGACAATTTTTCCACTAATGGCAAGAGCATTCTATGCAAGCCCTTTAACTAAGTATTGGATAAGGCTTTTTAACAGTGCAGAAACAAGTCTAAGAAAATTCCTTTCAATATCTGGGAGCAATCTTCCTAGTAAAAGTATTGACTACTATATGAAACTCATGACTGATGAAGATCATATTACCGGTACTTTGGCATTTATTTCTAATTGGAATATCGGCGATATTGAAAAAAAACTTAAAAAAATCAGTGTTCCAACTCTTTTCTTAGCAGGCATGCGCGATGGAATAGTAAATTATAAAACATCTGTAAGAGCTCACAAAAAAGCATTTAACGCTAAAATAATGCTTTTTGAAAATGAAGGCCATTTGATCCATGAAGTTTCAAGTACAAAAGTTGCTAAAGAGATCAATTCTTTTTTGTGAGAAAAATTTAAACTAAGTCCCCGTAAAAGTCGGTTTTTCTTTTTTGAAAAATGACTCTACGGCCGCCTTAAAGTCATTGCTTAGCATCAGATTATCTTGTTCTCTTGCTTCGTGATTGAACCTATCACAGTAAGCTTTAAAAGTATCTTCACGCATCACTTGCTTTGCAGCTGAAGCCGCTAAAGGCGATCTTTGCGATAATTCTTCTGCCCAGCTTCTTACGTCATCAATAAAGCTTGCATCCTGAAATATTTTGTTTGCCAATCCATAGTTAAGACATTCCTCCGAAGATAGATGGCTACCTGAAACAATTACCTCTAAAGCTTTTCTATACCCTAGAGATTTTTGAAGAAGATACGTTGCTCCTCCATCAGGGACCAAGCCGATATTAGAAAATACCATTGAAATACGGGAGGAAGCCGCCATCACCGTAAAATCACAATTCATAGCTAAAGCTGTTCCTATTCCAGCTGCTGATCCGTGCACAGAAGCTATGAAAAGTTTTTGGCTTTTTGAGATTATTTCAAATATTGGAAAATATTCATCCAAGAGCTGTTTTGAAGGAGGCATTTGCCCCCCGTCATTTAAATCCGCACCAGCACAAAAACCAGGCCCCTCTCCTCTCAATATAACTATTCTGGCGTCTTTATTTTGATCAATTTTTCTTAAGTTTTCAGCGAGACTTAACCTCAGTTCTGTATTAAATGTGTTATAATTTTCTGGCCTATTGATTAAAACCTCGACTACGTGGTCTGTTATATGCTCTATTTTTATAATTTCTGACATTTAATTCTTTCCTATTATAGTTTCGACGTATACGACTATTGCAATAACAGGATACAAGCTTTTAACTGACTAGTTCAATGATCAATATAGATTTTTATATAAAAAATTTACGCTGGCTCTATATAGTGTTCATTCTTACATTTTGTTCTGCTTTTGGTCAGACTTTTTTCATTTCATTATACTCCGGAGAAATTAGAGCTGCTTTCGGTTTAACTCATGGCCAATGGGGACTGATCTACTCGTGCGCAACCTTATCTTCGGCAATTCTAATCCTCTTTGTGGGTGGTTATGCAGATAGAATTTCAGCTAAAAGTCTCAGTACGTTGGTCATTTTTGGATTGATAGTTTTTGTATTTTTAATGGCAAATAATACTTCAATATGGGGGCTAGTTTTTATCATTCTAGGCCTCCGTTTTTTTGGTCAAGGAATGCTTGGGCATATATCAATGGTCTTTTGTGGTAAATGGTTTTTTAAAAATAAGGGGAAAGCTGTCGCAGTTGCAAACTCTGGTTACACTCTGGCAGAAGCTATAATGCCTACAATATTTGTAGCTCTAATAGGTGTTCTTAGTTGGCAGGTCAGCTGGTATGTATCGATAATAATGAGTATATTAATTTTGGCCTCGGTTAGGTTTCTTGCAAGAAAAGAGCGAGACAAGGGTAGCAAGCCACAGAAAGAAAATCAGCAGGTAGGTATGTTGAAAAAATCGTGGAAACGATCCGAGATGTTAAAGAGTTGGGTTTTTTGGGTGGCAGTGCCGGGGCTAATGACTTCTCCGATGATTACAACAACCCTGTTCTTCCACCAAGTTCATTTAGTGGAAATAAAAAGTTGGGATCTTTCAACATATGTACTGTTTATCCCAGCCTATTCAGCAGCGACTCTTTTTTCTCTTTATTTAATCGGTTATTTGGTGGATAAACTTTCCACAAAAATTATTCTACCTATTTTTCTTTTTCCTCTTATCTCAGGATTATTACTCTTATCGATCGCTACAAGTTATTTGGAATTACTTCTCATCTTCATCTTATTTGGTTTAAGCGCTGGGGCATATATTGTAGTTTATGGAACTTTTTTCCCAGAATTTTTTGGGTCTTTATATCTAGGGTCAGTGCGTACGGTTGGAGTAACGATTATGGTTTTCAGTTCCGCTATAGGACCTGTTTTAAGTGGTTACTTTATAGACTTGGGCTATCTTATTGATCATCAGTTCAAATTTTTTGCAGCATTTTCTTTTTTAGCTTCTTTGTTATTTTTAACTATCAATCTTAGCGTAAAGCTCCCTGAAAATGCTAAATAAAAAAAATGGAAAACTGTTGCTCTTTGATTATGATGGGACATTAGTTGACTCCGCGAAAATGATAATTGAAGGAACCATTGAGGCATTTAATCGATGTGGATTGGCAAATCCTGAGCCCGAAGAAATTAAAGCTGGTATTGGACAAAAACTAGATATTGCTATTAAAAGCTATTTACCCCTTGAACACAAAGGAATACATGACGAAGTAATAAGACAGTATCGACAATGGTATGTGGAAAAAGATATAGAAGGAACCCAATTTGAGCCACTCTTTGAAAATATTAAACCAGTATTGGAAAAATTATACCAAGATGGCTGGAACCTTGGAATAGCCACAAACAAATCTCTCAGAGGTTTAAACAGAGGTTTAATACATCATGCAATTGAAGATTTTTTTTCAATTATAATGACAGCGGATAACTTTATTCCCAAGCCTAATAAGGCTATGGCGATGCATGCTTTGAAAACGCTTAAAGTCAAAAATTCAGACGCGTTTATGATTGGAGATACAGTTTATGACATTAAAATGGGTAAGAACGCTAAAATAAATACAATTGGAGTTACGTGGGGATATAATACCAAAGAGGAACTGAATCGGGCACATGCAGACCATATAATTAATAACCCTAGTGAATTAGTTAAAATATTGAAAGAGCTCTAAATGGATAACCCTGAAATTATTTGGCAACCGAGTAATGAAAGTAAAAAGTCAAGCAATCTATCTCGGTTCATTGAATTTGCTAATCAAAGATACTCACAATCAATAAAAACAGAATATCAAGATATTTGGAACTGGTCGGTTAACAATGTTGAAAGTTTTTGGTCTTTAATATGGGATTTTGCTGAAATAAAAGGAAGTAAAGGCACCAAAATTTCTGAAAACCTTGCACTAATGCCTGGCGCCAGGTTTTTTCCAGATGCCAAACTGAACTATGCAGAAAACCTACTCCGAGCACCAGATAATGCAATGGCTGTAGAGGAGTTTAGAGAAGATGGGTTCTCTTCTGCGTTAACCAGAAAAGAACTTGAAAGTAAGGTCCTCAAAATGGCTGGCTGGATGAAAAGCAAGGGGGTCAAAAAAGGTGATCGTGTATGCGCTTACATGCCCAACTGTTCTGAAACAATTATTTCGATGCTTGCCACGTCTGCCTTGGGAGCTATTTTTTCTTCCTGTTCGAGTGACTTCGGTGTTGAAGGGGTCATAGATCGCTTTGAACAAATAGAACCCAAAATTATGATTGCCGCGGACGGCTACCTATATAATGGAAAGGTGATTGATAGATCAGAGGAAATTAAATTAATTTCTAAACGCCTTCCCTCTTTAGAACATATCATTGTCGTTGAATATATAAATTCTACCAAAAACATTGATAATTTTCCAAATTTTAACACTGTTTTTCAGTCAGACACATTAGAGAACTATGTTTTATGTGAATTTAATGACGCTTTATATATTGTTTTTTCATCGGGTACCACTGGCAAACCTAAATGCATAACACACAGCATAGGCGGCGTTTTAATTCAACACGCAAAAGAACACCTGCTCCATATAAATTTAAGTGAAAAGCAGAAAATGTTTTATTTTACTACTTGTGGTTGGATGATGTGGAACTGGTTGGTCGGTTCCCTATTTTGCAAAAGCTCTATAATACTCTACGAAGGAAGTCCATTTTATCCAAATCCCGAACACCTATGGAAAATAGCTGAAAAATCAGAGGTGAGCATATTCGGTACATCAGCAAAGTATATCGATGCACTTTCAAAATCTAATGTAGTTCCCAAGAAAAACTTCACTTTGAGCAATCTACGAACTATTTGTTCAACTGGCTCTCCACTTAGCCCGGATAGTTATGATTATATTTTGGACAAGATAAAATCAGATGTGCAGATAGCATCGATTTCTGGTGGAACAGATCTCCTCAGCTGTTTTGTTTTAAGTAACCCTTTGAGTCCTGTGGCGAAAGGGGAAATTCAATGCAGAGCGCTAGCAATGGACGTGGATATATTTAATGAGTATGGAGAGAGTTTGGTTAACAAGGAGGGTGAACTTGTATGCAAAATTCCATTCCCATCAATGCCAATAAAGTTTTGGAATGATCAAAATAATACAAAATACAAAGAAGCATATTTTGAAAAATTCACAGGAATATGGCGTCACGGAGATTGGGCCAAAATAACTGAACGGGGTACAATAGTAATTTACGGTAGATCAGATGCGACCCTAAATCCTGGTGGGGTGAGGATTGGAACTGCTGAGATATATAATACGGTCGAGAAACTCAATGAAGTTGTTGAGTGCATCGTAATAGCACAAAATTGGAACAACGATGTTAGAATAGTTTTATTTCTAAAGTTACAAAATGATCATGAGCTAACTGAAAATCTTAAAGAAAAAGTAATTAATCAGATAAGAACAAATCTCACCCCCAGACACGTGCCAGCAAAAGTAATTGCTGTTCCCGATATTCCTCGAACTCGTTCTGGGAAAATAACCGAGCTAGCGGTTAGGGATATTGTACATGGAAAAGAAATAAAAAATAAAGAAGCTTTGGCTAACCCTGAGGCCCTAAGCCATTTTGCTAACATACCTGACTTAAGTACAGGTTAATAACTTATTGCTTCCAAAAAATAGGTAGGAAAAATGCCATTGCCACTAGAAGTTCTAGCCTTCCTAAAATCATTGCCAATATTAAAATATATTTTTCAACGTCATCAAGGCTCTTGAAGCTTCCTGATGGACCAATTATTTCACCGATCCCAGGGCCAACATTTGCTAATGCGGTAGTCGCTCCAGATATAGCGGTAATAAAATCTAGCCCACAAAAAGCAAGACTTAACGTAACTAAAATAAGGCAGGCAAAAAAACAACAGATCATTGTTACTGTTGAGCGATAAATATCTTGATCAACAAGTTTGTTACCATACCTCAAAAGAAAAACGCCCTTTGAATAAATCAATTGCCGTAAGGATGTCTTTATTACTTGTCCTAGCACTATAAATCTATAGACTTTAATCCCTCCTGCAGTTGAACCCGCGCAACCTCCAATAAAGATTAAAAAGAAAAATAATACAGGGCCCAAGGAGCCATAATTCATAAAGTCTCCACTAGAATATCCCGTAGTTGTAATTATAGAAACCACATTGAAAATATATTCGGTGTTTACATATATTGATTTTGCTTCCCCACCATTTTGGTAAAGTATCAATAATGTACAAGAAAAAAGAATAATAAATATGAAGGTCAATACCTGTGGGTCTAACTTGGGAATGTTGCGAGTAAAAAAAATTGCAACAAATACACTAAAAGGTAGCCCTCCAACTATCATAAAAAGTATAGCAACCCATAAAACAGCCGAACTGTCATAATAACCAAGAGACTCGTCATGTGTTGAAAAGCCACCTGTAGCTACGGTAGTCATGCCATGGGTTAGAGCATCGAATGGAGCCAATCCAACGAAAAGGTAAGCGACAACACACGCTAAAGATAAAATCGCGTAAATGATAATTATTGATCTTGAGATTTCTACTAATCTGGGCAGAGGCTTATCAGACCTATCTGAACTCTCCATTTTAAACAATTGCATTCCGCCAATCCTCAGAAACGGAAGTAAGATTAGCCCTAATGAGAGTATACCAAGGCCTCCAACCCATTGCATTAAAGCTCTCCACAAAAGAATTGGGCGCTCATAGCTCAATATATCTGTCATTATGGTTGACCCAGTGGTTGTAAGCCCAGAAGTTGCTTCAAATAAAGCATCAACGAAACTTAAGTTAGCGGAAGAATTCGCTAATGGGATTGCACATAAAATAGGCAACAAGAACCATAACATATTTACCACTAATATTCCAAATCTTGGTGTAATCTTTGGTTGATCACCGAAACAAGCAATTACTACAAGAATACAAAAAATCGCAGCCATCATACCTGACCAAAGAAAAGATTTGCCTCCTTCCCAACCAGTTAGCACAGATGTTATCCACGGTATTAACATTAAAAAGGAAAAGAATAATCCTACGTAAGCGACAATTAGTCCAGCTGACCTAACTTCTTTCAATAGCATCGATAAAACTTATGTGAATTTTGTTGAAATTACAATGATTGATCGACTCATCAAATTTTATTTAAGATGCCTTTATTTTTTCGATAGCACTTTAAGATTTTCCTACTAAAAGAACTTAAGAGTTAGGCAAATGTATCTTTTAGATTAGTAAGTAACATAATGCCTATAAGAACCACCATAGGCGGAAGATAAATAAGAAAAAATGTGTCTGGATGCAGAACAATAAGTGATTTCAACGAAATAATGCCTACTTGCATTACTAAAGCTACCAGTGACAGGGAAATAACAACCAAAGTAGTTCGATATTTTTCACTATTGAATACTATTAGAGCTAACCCTGCGAGCATACACAGTGCTATCGGCGACAATATCGAAGCTAACTTCATGTGGCTCTCTGCTAAATATTCAGATGAGGAATAGTCGGTTAGTTTAGCAAGTTCCTTAGCTTTCATAATTCCAGTAATCGGTGAAACGTCGGAAGGCGATGCCAAATAATACTGTGTCTCAGGTATGAAAGAATTTAAGTTTATGCCAAATCTTTCAAACCTTACGGACACAATACTCTTTTCGTCATTTGATACAATCTGAAGCTCGCCGTGTTGCATAATTAAATCTCTAATATTGTCTTTATCTCTAATGGCGGCCTCTCTGGCGGAGTACAATAATGAATAATTATCGTTTCGATCGTCAAAGACAAATACCCCAGTCATTTGATTTTCCTCTAGTTTGTCTCTAACATAAATAGTCACACCAGGCATTGGATGTAAGAACTTACCACTATCAATAAATTTAATTGCAAAATTTTGTTCAATATCAAAAAAGATAGACTGAAGTTTAAATGCGCTTTTTGGTAATAGAAAAAAAGTAATTAAAAATAGAATAAAACTTACAGTTACCCCAAATATAAAAATTATTTTTGTGAAAGAAAGAAATGAAAAGCCTGAGCTTGTAATCGCTACAATTTCAGCTTCTGAAACAAGTTTATTTATGGCATAAATGGTTGAAAAAAAAGCAGCAACCGGTATTACAAAATAGGCCACCTGAGGGATCGTATGCATTGCCACATTAAAAAATACGCCTAGCGGCTGCTTATTTAAAACCAAAGTTTCGAGTTTTGGAAGAATTTGAACCAACCACAATATACCGATAAATGTAAATGAGAAAATCAGAAACGGTTTTAGTAGCTCAACATATAAGTATTTGCTTATCACCTTCATTTAGAAATTATTCTTTGTACATTATATTAGGCATAATTTTTGCTACCTTTAATATGTTAATAGAACGTATTTCCTCTTACGTCAAAAGGTTAGCTCCTAAATAGGCTCGTGCAGACCACGGTTAGTCTGTGTTTTTCTTTCATTATAAAATCAATTTATATATCATATCTTTAGCATTTTTTTATGAAACATAAATAGGTTAAACAAATGGATACCAGTGAAAAAATATCCCGAAGAGTTAGCGAGTTAATTAATAAATATTCAAAACCTTCAAATAAGGTTGAAGAACTACTCTGTGACCAATATCCATCAAATAAACTCGCGTATAAAATAATAGATGAGAATATGAATGAATATGATCTTTCATATGGAGAGCTCAAAGATCAGTCTACTTTGATAGCAAATGGGCTGAAAAAAAGAGGTATTAAAAAAGGTGATAGAATTGCCACTTTGATGGGAAAGAGTAAAGAATACATTATTACTCTATTAGCAATTTGGAGAATAGGCGCTGTACATGTACCTCTGTTTACCGCTTTCTCTACCCCAGCGATAAAACTTCGAGTAATTAGAAGCAATTCTAAAATAGTTTTCTGTGACCAGAAACAGCAGGCAAAACTTAAACCATCGGACGACTTTGCAATCCATAGTAAAATTGACGTAATTACAACGGCAAGCTTCAATCAAACACCAAATTGGGCCAAGAGATGGGACGAGTTATTAACCACTGATACTCCCATTAAGGACGAAGCAAGCTTAGATCCAGATGCTCCTATTATTCATATTTTTACATCAGGAACGACGGGTGAACCAAAAGGTGTTAGTCTGCCTGTAAAAGCTCTTTCTTGTATAGAAGCATATGCAGAGTTTGCTTTTGATTTGAGACCGCAGGATGTATTTTGGAATGCTGCCGATCCTGGTTGGGCCTATGGACTATACTGCGGGGTTCTTGCTGCTTTAACTACGGGTACACAAACTGTATTATTCGAAGGTGGCTTCAGTTCCCGAGCAACCATTGATATAATAGAAAAACAAAAAATTACAAATTTTGCTGCGGCACCCACAGTTTATCGGTCACTCCGAGCTGATGGGATACAGTTTTCAAATGCACACAAACTACGGTGCCTGTCAAGTGCAGGCGAACCGTTAACCCCCGAGATTAATAAATGGGCAAAATCTTTCTTTGGCCTTTCTGTACATGACCACTATGGTCAGACAGAGACTAGTATGGTTATAAACAACCATCATCATCCAGAACTTAAAACAAATTTACGTGATGGTTCCATGGGAAAAGTAATGCCAGGTTGGTCTGCTGTTGTCTTAAAAAGTAATGAAGATATACCAGAAAAGACGGGCATCCCTGGTCGGGTTGCATTTATTGTTGATAAGAGCCCATTTTCTTGGTTTGCGGGTTATATTGGCAATCCTACCAAAACTGCTGAGAAATTTTCAAAGGATGGAAAATATTATTTAACGGGAGATACTGGATCACTTGATAAAGATGGTTATTTCTACTTCTCCACAAGGGACGATGACGTAATTATTATGGCTGGTTATAGAATTGGGCCGTTCGAAGTTGAGTCTGCTCTAAGTACTCATAATGCAGTCGCTGAGTGCGCTGTAATTGCTACGCCAGATAAAGTAAGAGGTGAGGTAATCGAGGCTTTTGTGGTTTTAATGCCTGGAACAGACAAGAGTGAACAACTTACCGAAGATCTTCAAAAATGGGTAAAGACAAATTTTGCTGCACACGCGTATCCAAGGCGTATAACTTATGTTGGAAAATTGCCAAAGACACCTAGCGGAAAAGTTCAGCGATTTTTACTTAGAGAGCAACGTAAAAATGAGGTATTCAAGGAACAAAATAATGAATAATACTAATGATTTACCTTCCTTAGATCATATGATAAGAAAAATTGTCAGTGAGAGATCCTCAAAAAGAAACTTTCTTCCCGACACCGTAAGCATTGAAATTGTTAAGGATATAATAAGAAACGCGTCAAGAGCGCCTTCTGGTACTAATACACAGCCATGGAAAGTGACATGTGTGACAGGTAGAACAAAGAAACAATTAACCAAGGCCGTTTTAGAGGCTGCTAATACGGACAATGCTAAGTTGGAATATGAATACATGCCATCTCAACTTAAAGAACCTTACATATCTAGGAAAAGAGCGGTTGGTTATGCACTCTATGAACTATATGGAATAAAGAGAGATGATTACCCTGCAAGAAAAGCTGCCGGATTACGTAACTTCGAATTTTTTGGTGCTCCTGTAGGGCTATTTTTTAGGATGGATCGAAATCTCTTGTACGGTTCGTGGTTAGACGTTGGTATGTTTATGCAGAATGTTATGATACTTGCAAGGGGAAAAGGTCTAGAGACATGCCCTCAACAAGCGTGGTGTGAGTTTGGGCATATTGTGCACAAAGTGCTAAATATTCCCGATGAAGAAATAATAATATCAGGAATGTCTTTGGGTTACGCTGCAAAGGCACCTGAAAACACATTAGTGAGCGAACGTGTATTAGTGGATGATTTTACAACCTTTCTTGATTGATATTATTCTTTTCTTACAATTCGTGATCAGATCCCATTCGTGATAATCTTCGCTTTAGCGCAGTGAACTCCATTTCTCCAAGCTTAGATCCAAAGCCTTTCATTGCCTGTTGATGTACCAAGTCTTGGACTTCAGGTTTAGGCAAACTAACATTACTTCCTGCCTGTGCAGCTATCTGGATCCTACAAGCCTGCTCAAAATAGTACATCATAATAAAGGCTTCAGGTATTGTTCGACCACACGTGAGTAAGCCATGATTTTTTAAAATAAGTAGTTGTTTATTTTTCCCTAAATCTTTAACTAACCTTTTTTGTTCATCTAAGTTTAAAGCAAGTCCTTCATATTCATGATATCCAATTAAGTCTTTATAGAGGAGCCCTGTTTGGCTCAAAGGCAGCAGTCCTTCTTCTTGACATGACACGCCGACACCTGCAGGTGTATGTGTATGAATTACACAATGCATCTCTGGTCTTTCTCTATGAATACATGAATGTATGACAAACCCCGCAGGATTTATTTTGTCTGTTGTCTCAGAGATTATTTTTCCATCTAAATCAACTTTTACAAGGTTTGAAGCGGTTATTTCTTCATAAAGTAACCCAAAAGGGTTCAAAAGAAAATGTTCATCAGGACCCGGAACTCTAGCAGAGATGTGATTATAAATCAGGTCATCCATACCAAAATGTGCCATAAGTCTATAGCAAGCAGCTAAATCGACACGTGTGTTCCATTCCTCTTTTGTTATTGATCCGCTCTCCAGTAGCGCTGGTGCTTTTTTATTCATATGATTTATCCCCTTTTAGTAAATCCAAACACTATTTTCTCACAACAAAGGAGTTTTATACAGTAAATTTTGACGATAAAGACTTGCATAGTAGTATTTTTCTAATCTAGAAAAACTCGTTGTACGTCAAATCCATTACTTGCCCTAAAATAAATTTTTTTCAAAAAGAGACCTAATCTGGCGCTTGATAAAGCGTTAGGTCAAGTCGAAAGTGCCCTTGACATTGTTTTAGCCACCAATTGATCCGAACGTTTCCAAATAAAGCCATCATAATAGAAATGCAAAAGTTGGATCAATGTAGGTATGAACACAATTAAAGATATTTTCTCAGTTGTAAGGAAACCACCTAAAGCACCAGTAGAAAAAATTGAATACACTAAAAGAATAAGAATTAGAGGCAAAATTTTGAACCCAAACCCCTTCCTTAATACGTTCCAAGAGATCGATAAATATTGCAGATAATGAATGCTTATTCCAACTGCAAAAGCTAAAAGTATATCTTCAAAAATAACGATTGGCAAAAAAATGAAATAGCCTTGTATTAAAACAAAAAGCTCTCGAACACTAGGGTAAGATTTTCTAAATGCTTTAATTAAACCAGTCATTGAGACGGCGCTTACAAAAAGGATAATCGCAGCGATTACAAAGCTATGATTTTTCTGAATAAGAGCAAAGTAAAGACAGAGTATAGTTAGCAAATGAAGATTTACCTCATAAACTTTGATCAAATTTACAGGTACCTTTGCTTGAAGTCTCAAAAAGCCGACGGACTGTCTATTTACATGATAAACATTGGCGATTAAAAAAACGAGAAAAAAAAAACGAAGATTTATAAAAGAATAATACCGCAGCAGCTAAAATTATCGCAGCGGGTACATATATATATATTAGCGGTTGTACAGAAAAGTTTTTCCGGTATCCATACAAAAGCGGGAGAGTCATAGCAAAATGGGGCTCCGCAAGTAGAAACATTACCAAAAGTCTTGTATCAATAGACTCTAAATCTAGGTAATTTATTGAGAAAGAGAAGTCGTTTAGACCGACCAAAAACAAGAACGCGAATAGTAGGATACCAGAATAAATAAATATGTTGTTTAAAATCAGCGGCATTGTAAGGTTAAATGTAAATTATTAAAATGTTATTTCAAGTTATCAATTTTTTTTTGGGCAATACGCTTATTTATATCACTATCAGTATAATAAAAACAGATTGACATCTTATAGATTTTTGCATTATCAGAACATACATTTTTGGAGATAGTACTTTGCACCGTTGGAAACATCAGTCGACAGAAGCTTTATGGGACAATAATTCTAACTCCCCATTCAAACTGGATGAGAAACAATTAGTTTTTTCGTCCAAAAAACTTTGTTTCAACTTTCTCGATGAGACCAATATTCCTGACTTTTTTTTAGATGATGATTCTCAAATAACCAATACTCAAAGTAAATTTTATAACGAAGTTCTTTTCCCAAATTACGATGATTTCGATGATTTTTCTGCTTTACTAGACAAAGGGTCAAGAAGTCTATTTACTAAAATGCTAGATAGCGAACTTCCATACAATAGTAAAATATTAGAGCTGGGGTGTGGAACAGGTCAGCTGTCATTATATCTGAGTAGATTTAATCGAAAAGTACATGGTGTCGATATATCAAAGGGTTCCCTTAAGTTGGGTGAAAAGTTTCGACAAGAGAATAAAAGAGAACAAGTCTTCTTTAGCAGAATGAATGTTTTTAACTTGATTTTCAAAAAAAATTATTTTGATTGTATTGTAAGTAATGGAGTTCTACATCATACAAAAGATGCAAAATTGGCTTTTGCGAACCTAACAGATCACCTGAAACCGGGAGGGCACATTATTATTGGTTTGTACCACAAATATGGCAGATTGATGACTAATTTAAAGCAGGCTGTTTCACCCTACTTAGGAGATAATATACGTTTTTTTGATAAAACTTTAAGAACGATGAAAAATAAAGAAAAGAAAACTGCATGGAAGATGGATCAATTTTTCAATCCCCACGAGACTAGTCATACACTTCTTGAATTAATTAAATGGTTTGATGATTGCGGAATAAAGTATGTCAATTCTATCCCTTTTGACTTCCAGAAGAGTGATAAGCTTTTTTGTCCAAGAGACAGACCTACTTCTATGAGACTGCGACTCATAGAGCCATTACTCACTTTTAATTCCAACCAAATAAGAGAAGGCGGTTTTTTTGTGATAATTGGGAAAAAAGCCATTTAGTGAGCTCTACAACTTTTTAATTAGTGAAACATTTTTTTGAGATTGTACTGGATTAATTCTTGTCTTTTATGCGTTTTTTAAATAAAACAAAGATATTGTTCATAATACAAATATTCTTTAAAACTAATGACGCTATTGGTAGAAATACTTAAGTTTTTAAAGGCAAGACAAAAGATGTGGCTTGCTCCTCTGATTATTGTAATGATTATTATTGGAGGACTGCTATTTGTGGCTCAAGGCTCAGTTGTTGCGCCTTTCATATACACCCTTTTTTAAAAGATCAAATAACTTACATATTTGGTGACAAAACCAATTTAATCTAAATTTTTAGCTAACACACTTCAAACCAATGGCAGTTAATCATAAGACTTCTGTGTTTTAATAAAACTTATTCCTCTTTTTCTAAATTGCTTAAACATACTCCAATATTCAAATTAGTCTTTTGGAAAACAATTTGCTACCTGCGCGATAGAAAGCTAAAAATTTTTATCAAACTTTACTCTGAAATCATTTTCAAAAAATTTTTATCATTAAGAATTTTTTCTGAAAGAAGTTGGTTTCCTTTAGGTGCAAGGTGTGCATGGTCAAAATACAAATCCTGGTTCTTCAACTCATCAGAAAGATTGAGATGCCACGGCATGTCTTTAAAAAAATTGGACACATTATTATAGTAAACATCGTAAGCTGGTTTTGCTTCTATAAAACAGGCCCTCAGTTTTCGTAAACTTTTTTCATATGTAGTGAGATTATCATAAGAAAAAAGAGTTGGATGAAGAATATGAAAAAACTTTGCCCCTTTTCCCTGAGTATAAGCTTTCGCTTCTAGTATATAATCGACATAAACTTTCCAATACTCTGAAGCATTTCTGGTCGCTAAAGCGCTAGAAACAGAGCAGATTTTTCTTGGATCTGTTGTTTTCTTATTCATATTCTTAATCTGCGCAAGCAAATTATAAAGAGCAAGGTTACTAGAAAGCCAAAACTTTGCATTAGTTATCAGTACAGCATTTTTATTCTGCAAATTATATCCAATAATTGTTCCATGAGGATTTCCATACATTGAGGATTGCCAAAAATCATTAAAGCCGTCATAAAATATGACCAAATCGCTCTTAGAGATATCCACAGTTTTTAGTTTTTCTAGCTGTTGTTTTGCTACGACAGATGAAAAGCCATAATTCTTAACTTCATATGATTTATCTATAAGACCATTTTGTAGAAAACTTGGAATTGTATTTTTATCAATAACTCCAGGCGACCACAGGACAGAGCCTCCAAACATCAATATTTTATTTTGTGCTGAAAAGCTATTAGCTTCCGGCAAAGTCCGTCGCACCCCTTGTATAAAGTTGACCCCACCACATGACCAACTATCTTCAAAATAAGGAAATTTTCCAGTATAGATAATCTTCGCAACCTTATTTTTACAGCTACCATCAAATTGTTTAACTATAAGATCGAAATCAGGATCATTTTTAAATGGTAAAGGTTTTGTTTGAATAAAACCATACACTGTGCTTTCATCCTGATATGCCACGAACAACCTAGCCACCAACTCTGCAATACTAAAAAATACAATTACCAACAAGAAATTAATTGAAATGAGTTTTAAAAGCTTTATTTTGATCATCGCTATATTTACTCACCCCTTAAGTGCATAAAAAATGCTAATCAAGCTCATATTTATCTTTATAATTTTCATTCAGATGATCGTCTTGTTCTTCTTTAACAAGAACATAATCGCCAATTACAAGGATATCTAAATCAGTTCCCATAAAACACTTAAAAGCATCCTCTGGACTGCAAACTATGGGCTCTCCGCGTACATTAAAAGAAGTATTTACGAGCACCGGACACCCAGTAAGTTTTTTAAATTCCTTAAGCAGCTTATAATAGCGTGGGTTGGAATGTTGATGGACTGTTTGAATACGCGCCGAATAGTCTACATGCGTGACCGCCGGTATGTCAGACCTAACTACATTAAGCTTATCTATACCAAATAATTTTTTTTCCTTTGTGGACATTGTCTTTTGGTGCTTTTTTGCCACATCAGCAACTAATAACATGTACGGACTATCTACATGTAAATCAAACCATTCAGATAAATCTTCTCTCAAAATGCTGGGTGCGAAAGGTCTAAAAGACTCTCTATATTTTACTTTTAAGTTTAGATTCTTTTGCATAACTTTTGATCTGGCATCAGCAATTATACTTCTTGATCCTAAAGATCTTGGTCCAAATTCCATTCTTCCATTCATCCAACCAATGGCCTTCCCTTTACTAAGAGCACTTGACACCAACTTTACCAGTGGTAATTCTTCATATTTTTTATATTTGGCTCCAATTTCGACTAGTTTTTTTTCTATTTCTTGATTGCCGAAGTCAGGTCCAAGGTAAGATCCATTCATTCCATCATTCTTGTTTACATTTCTCTCTATGTTATCCTGAGAATAATAAAATGCCAATGCGGCACCAATTGCTCCGCCCGCATCGCCGGAGGCTGGCTGTATCCAGATCCTCTTGAATATCCCTTCTTTCAGTAGGAACCCATTTGCAACACAATTCAAAGCCACTCCCCCAGCCAAACAAAGATTATCCATATTTGTTTCTTTTGCTATGTGTTTTGACATCTTAATTATCACTTCTTCTGTAACCTTTTGCACGGATGCTGCTAGATCCATATGAAATTGGATCAACTTAGTTTCAGGGTCTCGAGGTTTAGCTCCAAAAAGCTGGTTAAATTTATAATTTGTCATCGTAAGACCGGTACAATAATCGAAAAATTCCATATTTAGTCTAAATGAGCCATCTTCTAATATTTCGATTAAATTATCCTTAATCAAGGAAACATATTTAGGTGACCCATAGGGGGCTAACCCCATCACTTTGTATTCTCCGGAGTTTACTTTAAAACCTGCGTAATATGTAAAAGCTGAATATAACAATCCTAAAGAATGCGGAAAATTAATCTCTTTTAAAACTTTCAAATCGGAATTATTACCCAAAGCAACAGAAGACGTAGCCCATTCTCCAACACCATCCATGGTCAATATCGCTGCAGATTTAAATGGAGAAGGAAAAAATGCACTAGCTGCATGACTTAAATGGTGCTCTGAGAAAAGAGTTTTTTTTGACCAATCTACAGAGGCATCTATTTTTTTGAGCTCATCGATAATCATTTTTTTTTGGAAAAGTTTATCTTTAATCCACAATGGCATTGCCTTCGAAAAACTTTTGAACCCTCTAGGAGCAAAAGCGAGATAAGTCTCAAGTAATCTTTCAAATTTCAAGAATGGCTTTTCGTAAAAAACTACAAAATCAATTGCTTCATAATTGCAATTTGCGTAACGCAGACAAAATTCTATGGACTTAGCCGGAAAGTCAGCATAGTGTTTTATTCGATTAAACCGTTCTTCCTGTGCTGCGGAAATAATTTCACCATTATTTATTAAACATGCGGCGGAATCATGGTAAAAAGCGGATATTCCTAAAATAAGCATTCAGCTTTCCTTTAGAATAATGTATAAATGAATGGTTCTATTACAAATCCCTGTGCTAAGGTCAATAGCTCTCCGATGACTACTATTACAATTAATTATTGGAGCAAGCCAAAGCTTTTTCTTGGACTTTAATAACCTTAGGATTTCAAACAATACACTCATTTCATGAATTTTTTAGAATTGGTCTTTAAAGGACTTCTCTGCAAGACTCTTTGGATTTGAATAAATCCAAAAAGTATCTGATTTTTTTTTACTTTTAAGTTCATCCCTACCAAAAAAATTTGTTACTATGGCAATAGGAGTTATCATCAAAAAAAATATCGCTCCTAGCACGATTGGGCTTACAATAAAATTTAACAGCATGCCAAACCTGAACCACATCCTATTGAAAACTAAAAGAGCTCCAGGGAGAAAAAGTGTAAGCGCTAGTGTAGTCACTGCCAAAGAGATAAAAGTATATGAAATAGTAAAAGACTCTTTAACGAAAAAGTAAGAGCCTACTGCAAAAAAAACAAGGGTGAAAAAGTACCCGAATCTTTCGTTAGAGGGCAATGGAATTTCGCTGTTTGTCATGATAACTTCCAATTCTAAAGTTTGTTATATATAATTTAATTTTTATGTCGACACAAGCGTAAATTACCTAGATATTTTCGGTTTACAATATTGTGATCTCAGTGTTTTACTAAAGCAGGATGAGAACCAAAATGAAATATTCCCCTTTCATTTATTTAGTTTTGATTATTAACATTTTTTGTTTTTTTCTTTACGGCTTAGGCCTACCCATTCCGACTGGAGACTTTCAATTTTTTCATGAGCCAGCAATTAACTTTGCTCAACATGGGCGAATATTCTCAAATGGTCTGTCTTGTTTGCATCCAGGGGTAGAGGATTTTTTTTATCTTTATCCGAGCGGCTTTTCAATCGTAGCTGGATTTTTTTATAAAGCTTTTGGAATCAGTCAAAGCACCTACCAGATCATGTCACTAATTACTTTCCAATTGCTATTCTTCTCTACTTTTTCTTTGGCTTGGTTTTTTAAAAAACAAGATGCTTTAAATACTACTTCTTCGTCGGACGTTTATTTAGTTGCCCTGATGATCTTTCCATTATTTGCTGCTTTAGGTGTTGAACACCCAGCAACACTTAGCAATGCATTAGCAATTACAGCGATAGCTATCATGTTTTATTTAAAAAGTAGTCGGTTAAAAGTTATAATATCAAGTCTATTATTTGCGACTGCAGCCTTGGTAGCACCTTACTTTGCTGCTATGTGGTTTTTTATTGGCGTGGGGGCACTTTTTTATAAAGGTGAAAAATGCTCGCTTACCTCACTCATTTTAATTACGGGTTTATTAGTATTTACATTTGCCTTGCTGTGGTATTTTTCCATGCCTTTTGGATTTGATAAATTTATTGAGCA
>CACHJY010000008.1 GCA_902580265.1 uncultured Alphaproteobacteria bacterium | reverse complement strand
CAGAGGTCATACTATTAGATGAACCAACCGCTGGGATGAGTGTGTCAGAGACTGAATATATAGTTGGGCTCATACGAAAGGTTACAGAAGGAAAAACCTTATTGGTTGTGGAGCATGATATGGGTGTTGTATTTGATCTTGCTGATAGAATTTCGGTTCTAGTATATGGAGAGATTATAGCTACAGGTACACCGACAGAGGTTAAAGAGAATCAAGCGGTTCAGGAAGCTTATTTAGGCGCAGCAATGGAAGATCACTAATGTTAGAAGTAACTGATTTAAATGCATATTATGGGAAAAGTCACATCCTTAGAGGTGTTAACTTAAGAATTGAAAAGGGCGAAATTGTTTCTTTGCTTGGAAGGAATGGTGTGGGGCGGTCAACGACATGTAAAGCAATAATGGGGGAAGTTGAACCCATAGGATCAGTAAAGTTTAATGGTTCCGAATTGGCCGGAAAGAAAGCCTTTGAGGTAGCCAACGCAGGTCTTGGATATGTTCCGGAAAATAGAGATATTTTCCCAGGGTTAACAACGCGTCAGAATCTGGAACTTGGTACAAAGTCAGGACAGGACATGACAAAATCCCGCTGGTCAATCGAGGATATGTTCAACCTTTTTGAGAATTTAAAAAATCGTGCTGATGTTGAGGCGTCATTTCTTTCCGGAGGTGAGCAACAAATGCTTACTATGTGTAGAACATTGATGGGCGACCCGGAAGTTATAATGATTGATGAGCCCACAGAGGGTCTAAGTCCTCAAATGACTACAAGAGTAGCTGATTTGCTTAACGAAATTAGTAGTAGAGGAGTGTCAATACTTCTTGTTGAACAAAAGCTATCTATTGCAATGAAAATCAGTCATCGTGTTTATGTTATGGGACATGGACAGATTGTATTTGAAGGAACTCCAGCTGAGCTAGAGAAAAGGGATGATATTAGAAAAGAGTGGCTAGAAGTATAGCTTTTAAATGAGTGAGTAAGATGTAGCCCTAAAGTCATCTGCAATGGTTATATAGCCCCCAATATACTGGGTCATTATGATACCGGTTAGTTGATTTTCTCTATCAATCCAAAAATAAGTGCTGGCCGCTCCGGACCAGCCAAACTCTCCATTTTCAGTAAGGCTCATAGCCAAACCTTTATTAGTCATTACTCTACCGATAAGGTTCCATCCGTAGCCAGATAATGCAATTGGCCCTAATCTTAATGGAAGCATATGGTCTGAAATTCTATTCGTTAACATAAAGTCGTGCATGGTTTTTGAGATTAATGGTGAACCATTTTTATCTTTTCCGTTCAAAAGGAAATTACAAAAAAGTTGATAGTCGTCAATTGTTGAAAAAAGACCAGTTCCCCCTCTTAGGTTTATAAATTCACCATTTGAGGGGTGGCTTTTTTCGGCATCAACCAACTTTAAAGGGGCTTGTTGAAATGATATAAGTTTGTTCGCATCTGTGTCACCATGCATAGGCATGATCTTTGAAGCATTTGTCTTGCTTACGCTAAACGCCGTATGTTTCATTTCCAAAGGAGCTAATACTTGTTCACTTAAAATTTCACTGAGTTTTTTATCCTCAACAACTTCTAAGAGCCTTCCAATGACGTCTGTGGCGACCGAATACCTCCAAGCCTCTCCTGGCTGGAACGCTAGGGGTAAAGTTGCAATTTTATCGACCATTTCTTCTAAAGAAATATCTGAATCATTTAAAATATTTTCTTGTTGATAAAACTGAGCAACTGAACAACCCATATTAAAATTATAAGAAAGGCCAGCCGTATGGGTCAGAAGATCAGCTAAGGTAATTGGTCTTTTTAACCTTTCTAATTCTCCATCAGATCTCAATACCTTTAAATATTTGAAAGAAGGAATAAAATCTTGAATGTTTGAGTATAGACTTAGCTTACAAGCTTCTATAAGCCTTATTGCTGCGACCGATACTATTGGTTTTGTCATTGAATATATACGATATATCTGTCCTGGTTTTAAAATGGTTTTGTTTTCAACGTCACTGCAGCCCTCTACATCCTTTGAAACAATTTTATTGAAATGCCTTATTTCCCATTCAAGACCTGCTATAAGACCTTTATCTATATATTTTTTTGCCACTTGAGAAAATTGATCCACTAAATATTTCCTTGTCTTTATTCTTTATTTAATTAAATAATAGCACCGTATTTTGGAGTGAAATAGAAAAATTATGAATGTGAAGAAACTTCGTAATAATCCTTTTCAACATTTTGTTGGTATTGAGGTGTTGAAATTAGGAGGAGGCAAGTCAGTACTGCAATTGGAGCTTAAAGAGCATCATTTTAATTTATATGGAATTCCGCATGGAGGGGTTCATGCAACCCTATTAGACATAGCTATGGGAACGGCGGCAAGCTTTCCCGATAGTTCGGGTAGAGAGGTTGATTCAGTCACTTTAAATTTGTCCGTTGATTATATTGCGCCACCGTCATCAAGAATTCTTGTAGCAAAAGGAAAAGTTACAAAGAAGGGTAACTCAATTGCTTATTGTACGGCAGAAATATTTGATGAAGATAAGAAACTTATTGCTTCTGGCAGAAGTATTTTCAAATTATATAATCGGGAAAAAAATAAAAGTTAAGCTGCTTTTAACCCCTTTCAAATAATTTTTCTGCCATAATTCCTACTCTTTTTTCTATTTCTTCACAAGCATTCAAAATAATATCTTCACGAAACCTAGTAGAAATTATTTGCACGCCTACAGGAAGTCCATCATTATAGTTCGCACTCACAACTCCTGCGGGAATTCCCATGTAGTTCATTGTATGTGCATAAAACATCCCTGCAAGAACCTCCTTAGTACCTTCGAGCCCTTGAGTATCTCGGTTCCATTCGTAAGTTGGGTAAAGAAGAAAAGGTGTAAGGACGAGTGGGTATTTTCTAAAAAAGAGGTTCCACTCTCGGAAGAAATATGACTTTTTTGCCATCCCAAGTAGTAAATCTTCTCCCTCAAAAGGAGAGATTATTTTAAAATAATTTTCTGCTACTAAGTTAAAGTTCTTACTACCTAGGGTTTTATAGTCTTTTTCATGAAGAGCTTTTATCTCTCCAAAAAGAGTTTTAGCAGAAAAGTTTGCAGCGTCTTCGAATTCTGGTAATGCTACTTCTTCAAGAATATAACCAGCATCCTTTAATGCAGCAATTGCATTCTCTAGAGCTTTATTAATTGCTGGATGCAGAGGTTCACCAAATGTTTCCTTTGTAAAGCCAACTTTTATCGGAGGCTTTATTTCCTTGCTTTGGAAGGGCATATCTACCATCCAAGGATCGCGAGGATCATAATTGATTAGCGACTGCATTCCTAGACGGACGTCTTTTATTTCCCTTGCTATCACCCCTTGTACAGACATTAGCTGAGCGATAAGCCCTCTCTCTTGTGTTTGACTAGGATTATATGCAGGCACCCGCCCTAGTCCTGGCTTTACCGTGCAGGCCCCAGTCGCAGTGGAAGGGATTCTTAATGAGCCTGCAATATCATTTCCATGAGCTAGGCTTCCCATGCCGCTCATTACTGCCGCTGAAGCACCTCCCGACGAACCTCCTGGGCTTGCCCAATCATTCCAGGGATTTAAGGTTCTTCCGTGAATCAGATTATCGGTTGTTCCTCTCATAGAAAATTCAGGCGTATTTGTTCTTCCAATTACAATTGCTCCATCTCTTTCTAAATTATCAACTACAGGAGCATTGCCGGGCGCAATTAAGTCTTTAAGCGCCTCTAGCCCATTAGGAGTTGCGTATCCTTTTTGATCAATATTTTCTTTTATTGTAATAGGGACACCATGTAGTGGTCCTTTGAAGTCACCCTTTTTTGAAAGTTTATCAAGTTCACGTGCCTTTTCTAGTGCGGGAACACTTAAGTCATCAACTATTGCATTGATTTTGTTATTCGTTTCTTTCGTTCTCTCAATACAACTCGAAACAAGATCCTCAGCTGATATACTGCCGTTCCTTATTAACTTAGCGCTTTCACAAGCACTGAGTTTCCAATAATCATTCTTAGACATAAAACTTTTCCTAAGAGGCTAGAGTATAATTTTCATATTTTTGTCTCAAAGTGAGCTTTGATACTTTACCTGTAGCAGTGAGAGGTAGTTCATCTTCATAAACGACATCATCGGGCATTTGCCATTTCGCAAAATGTCCTTCCAAATGTTTTATCAATTCTTCTTTTGAAGGTCTCTTGCCTTCCACTGGAACAACAATTAATAATGGACGTTCATCCCATTTCTCGTGAGGGATAGCAATTACAGCGCAGTTTTCTACATCAGGATGAGACATTGCTCTATTTTCTAGATCAATTGAACTAATCCACTCTCCACCTGATTTTATTAAGTCTTTTGCGCGGTCAGTTAATCTTAAAAAGCCTTGTTCATCAATTGATGCAACATCGCCTGTTCCAAAATACCCCTCATCATCAATTGCTGCCTTGCTTGCCTCTATGTTGTTATAATAACCTCCTGCGATGGTATTGCCGCGGATATAAAGATTTCCTATGCTTTTTCCATCTTCTGGCAATCTTTTACCATTATCGTCAACAATTTTTAGGTCAACCATAAAAATCTTTCTCCCTTGTGAGGTCTGAAGATGCCTTTGCTCTTGAATGGGCAACTCAGAAAACGGTGATATAAGGCGACCAGACGTACCTAATGGGCTTGTTTCCGTCATACCCCATGCGTGGATCACTCTTACGCCCATATTTTCAAATGCTTCAATAAGTGATTTGGCAGCAGCTGAACCACCAACAAGCATTTCCTCCAAGCCATCTGGCTTTTTCCCGCCTCGCTGTGAAATTTCTTCGAGTAATCCCATCCAAACCGTTGGAACACCCCAGGCCGAATTAACAGAGTACTTTTCAAGTAAATCATATACGCTTTTCCCGTCTAGATTTGCTCCTGGAAAAACTAGCGAAGTGCCACTTATTGGGGCGCTGTAAGGTATTCCCCATGCATTAGCGTGGAAAAGAGGTACTATTGGTAAGATTTTCTTTTTTGGTGAAAACGAACCTGCGTTGTAAAAGCACTGGATTAAAGCATGCAAAACGGTTGATCTATGGGAATAGAGTACGCCTTTGGGGTTTCCGGTTGTGCCTGATGTGTAACAAAGACCCGATGCTGTATTTTCATCAAATTCAGGCCATTCAAAGTCTGAGCTTTCTTTTTCTATTAAATCTTCATAACAAATAACATTCGGTACTTTACATTCAGGCATATGTTCTTTATCAGCCATCAAAACATATTTTGATGATGAAGGAAATTTATCCAAATGCGCCTCAATTATTGGAATAAATGTTAAATCTAGGAAAATTAGTTTATCCTCTGCGTGATTGACTACATAAGTCATTTGTTCGCTTGAGAGGCGTGGATTAATAGTATGACAAATAGCACCAATTCCGGAGATAGCGAAATACAATTCTAAATGTCTAAAGCCATTCCAGGCCAATGTAGCAATTCTATCACCCATTTTTACACCTAGTGATATCAGTGCCTTAGACATTCGCCTCGATCTTAGCGCTATCTCCGCATAATTGGTAGTATGGAGAGTTCCCTGAAGCGTTTTGGAAATTATTTCTTCATTTGGATGAATTTTTTCGGCTAGGGTTATTATGTCGGCAATTCTTAAAGGCCGATTCATCATCATTCCATGCATTTTTGAGCTCCCGGTACAGTTTTATATATTTTGTAAAGTTATTTATGTGAATAATTATTATTAGTTATTTCTAATCTGTCTATTATTAATTATAGACAAAAATAGTATGTTTTGGCCTATTAAGAACTTATTGGCGAAATAATTCGATTGTTTAAAAATTCCCATCAAAATAATTCTAAGAATGTAAATAAAATATTACATCATGTAAATATTATATTACATTAAGTATCTGATTTTAAAGCATTTTTTTTAAATAAAGATTGCTTTTCACTTTATTCACTATATACTATCCTTACCTTTATTCAGATTACATCCTCTGGATAAGTCGGCTGCGTCCGTGGGGGGACTGCGGGCGCGGTTTCTTTTCCCATCAATATCATATTTCTAAAAAGTTACGGTCTGCCCATTTTTTTATTACAAATTGCTTTACGTAACGTAATATTGTGTTACTATTTATTATAAATAATGGAGCATATGACATGAGCAATAATATTATTGAGACGAACCTTGGTAAAAAAGTCGATCTGCAAAGAATTTCAGAGGGATCTGCATCGCCAATTACCAAAGCAGGTGCTTTTTATGTATTCTCTTTGAGAGTGGCAGGAGATGATGTTAGAGAATATTCCTTTACGAATAGAGACAGAGCTGTTTCGATGCGCTCAGTTTTGGTTAGTCACCTCGCACAGAAAATGCAATTAGATACAAAGAAAAAAGTTATCTAAAACTTACTATTTGTTTACTTGTAAGCTTTTGAAAAAAGGATCATTTGAAGTAAGAATAGTCATAGACTTTCTTAACTCTCCAACAGACTTGTATGGTCTCATAACAACCTCAAATTTTTCAATTAAGCCCCTTTTATTAAGAGAAATCATATCCACCCCAGTTGCATCCAGATGACCAATTTTGCAACTAAACTCCAGAAAATAGTCTAAGTCATCGTATAATACGCGCTTGTATTCTAAATCTCTAAATACTGAACCTACGTGGCTTAATATCCTCGCCACAACTTCTTTTCCTTGCCATTCCTTCCAGTAGGTTGGTGGCTTGAAGAGTATGTTTTCATCAAAAATAGATTTAAGTTCATCCACATTATTTGATTTTATAGCAATAAAGAAACTTTCGATTGTTGGGTGGTGTGAATGCATAATATTTTATATTTTTAACGAGTTATGTTATTGTTGATTTTGTCACTCATATAAAATATCAGATCGAGATCAATAATGCCAGACGGTAGTGTAAAATCTAAAAGTAAAGCACTAAAGACTAATTTAAAATTTAAATATATGCCAGGTTTTGGTAATGACTTTGAGACAGAGGCTCTCGCTGGTGCATTGCCAGAGGGCATGAATAGTCCACAAAAGTGTGCTTATGGTTTATATGCTGAACAATTATCAGGCACACCTTTTACGGCACCTCGGGCTCGAAATGAGAGAACATGGTGTTATAGGATACACCCTTCGGTAAAGCATCTTAATAAGTTAGAAAAAATTAGTCTCCCATATTGGAAAAGTGCGCCTAGTATAAATGACGGTATTATAAGCCTTGGTCAATATCGATGGGATCCGATTCCTATTACTAAAACAGGAAATACTTTTATTACCGGGATGCGTACTATTACAACTACAGGTGATGTCGGAATGCAGACGGGAATGGCATCACATGTCTATGTTGCTGATAAATCAATGGATAAAAACTATTTTTATTCAGCTGATAGTGAATTATTAGTTGTTCCACAATTAGGTAGTTTAGTATTTAAAACGGAGCTTGGGTTAATTGGCATTGCACCAGGTGAAGTGGCACTTATCCCACGCGGACTTGTTTTCTCAGTATTACTTCAAGATGAGATATGCCGTGGTTTTGTTTGCGAAAACTATGGTCAAAAGTTTGTCCTCCCGAACCGAGGCCCTATAGGGGCTAACTGTCTTGCAAATTCTAGAGATTTTAAGGTTCCGCATGCTTATTTTGAAGATAAAGAAGAAGAGGGCAACCTATTGGTAAAATGGTGCGGGTCATTTCACTCGTGTCGTATAGAAAGGTCACCTTTGGATATTGTTGCCTGGCATGGAAATTATGCACCATGGAAATATGATCTTAGGAATTTTTCCCCTGTAAGTGCTGTATTATTCGACCATCCTGACCCATCTATTTATACAGTTTTAACATCACCTTCCGGAATTGAAGGAACAGCGAATATAGACTTTATTTTATTTAGAGACAGATGGAATGTTGCAGAAAATACATTTAGACCACCTTGGTATCATAAAAATGTTATGTCAGAGTTGATGGGAAATATTGTTGGTAAGTATGATGCAAAACCTACCGGCTTTATGCCTGGGGGGATAACTCTTCATAATATGATGCTACCCCATGGCCCAGATAAAGATGCTTTTGAAAGGGCTTCAAACACTGATTTAAAACCACAAAAATTAGAAAACACTATGACTTTCATGTTCGAGTCACGGTTTCCCCAACATCTTACCGAATTCGCAGCAAAAGAAGCACCACTGCAGGATGACTATGCGGATTGTTGGGCTGGGCTTGAGAAAAAGTTTAATGGAACTCCAGAAGGAAACTGGTAGTGTCGCTCGATTTAATTAAGTCATTCGTTGAGACAGCGAATAATAGAGATTGTGATTTTCCTCTAAATAATCTTCCTTTTGGCGTCTGTTTCGAAAAAAGCAAACAGAAGTGCTTTTCTGCCACTGCAATTGGCGATCAGGTTCTTAACCTTACCTACGCTGAGGAATTAGATCTTATACCCAACCTTGGATTTAAAAACGTTTTATTGAACGCCTTTATGTCGAAGGGATCGAGTGCTCGAAAGCATATTCGTGAAATTTTGCAGGAATTATTAGCAGAAAACTCAAAAAAAATAAGTGAAGTTGAGAGATGCCTTTTACCTTCGAACAATTGTTACAATAGTAAAGCGTTTAAAATTTCAGAATATACTGACTTTTACTCCTGTAAAAATCATGCACTCAATGCAAGTAAAATTATTAGGGGCGAGAATGCTGAGCTATCAAATAATTGGTATAACTTACCCGTTGCCTATAATGGACGTTCTTCATCTGTCTTAATGACCGGTAGTGATGTTCGAAGGCCAACTGGACAAATTTATGACCAAGATAATGATATTATAAAATTTGAGCCAACCAAGAAGCTTGATTTTGAACTTGAGATGGGCACAGTGATTGGTAGCAGTTTGCCAATAGGCGAAACATTAGATTTTGAGGGAGCTGAAAATTTAATTTTTGGATATGTTTTGCTCAACGATTGGTCTGCCAGGGACTTACAGGCGTGGGAATATCAACCGCTAGGCCCATTCCTGTCAAAGTCATTTGGAACAACTATTAGTCCCTGGATAGTTACTCCAGAAGCTCTTGAGCCGTTTAAACGAACTCCTCCCGATAGGGAATTTCAACTGCTCCCACATTTTGAGGACGATAAAGCGTTTGTGTTCGATATTGACCTAAAAGTAACCTTAATTGAGGATGGTGGTACGGAAACCGATATAGTGGAAACCAATGCAAAAGAGCTTTATTACTCGCCAGTTCAACAGCTTATACACCACGCATCAGCTGGATGTGGTATCTCGACAGGAGACTTGATGGGTTCGGGAACAATATCGGGGATGGAAAAAGGAAGTTTTGGTTGCATGCTAGAGTTATCGTGGGGTGGAAAAGAAAAAATAGCTTTGAGCTCTGGGAAAAAACGTGATTTCCTACACGATAACGATACTGTTGTATTGAACGGAACTGCGTCAGAAGAAAAGTTTAAAATAGGATTTAGTTCGTGCTCTGGAAGAATTATTAATTAATAGGAAAAAAATGAAGAAATTTGCGTCACAAAATGATTTAGATGAGAAAAGAATTTCATTTGAAGAAATAGGTAAGAATCTTTTTGCTTTTACAGCTGAAGGTGATCCAAATTCAGGCATAATAATTGGTGATGATAGCGTGATGGTTATTGATGCGCAGGCAACGCCAACTCTAGCAAGGCAAGTGATTGAGAAAGTTAGGTCAGTCACCGACAAACCAATTTCTCATTTAGTTTTGTCGCACTATCATGCCGTTAGGGTGCTAGGTGCATCTGAGTATAAGGCAAATAATATAATGATGAGTAGCAAAGCAAGATCAATGGTTGTAGAAAGAGGGCAAGAAGATTGGGATAGTGAGTTTGATAGGTTTCCCCGACTATTTAAGGGACATGAAGAGATCCCAGGGCTTACTTGGCCAACGACAACATTTGATAAAAAAATGTCATTATTTTTAGGCAAACGAAGGGTTGATTTATATTTTCTAGGTAGAGCGCATACTGCTGGAGATGTTGTTATTCATGTGCCAGACTCTAATGTATTATTTACTGGTGATATTGTTGAATATAAGTCGGCTTGTTATTGTGGGGATGCTCATTTACAGGATTGGCCTCTCACATTAGAAAAAATTGAAAAATTTCAGGCTGTTTCTTTAGTTCCAGGAAGGGGGGATGCTCTAACAGATCCAAGACAAATAGATGATGCGATAGAACTTACTGAAGACTTTGTTTCATCAACGTTTAAATCAGTCTCAAAAATAGCTAATGCGGGTGGCGATTTAAAAGAAGCCATGTCATCTTGCAGAGATGAGTGTGATAAAAAGTTTTCTGATTATGCTATTTATGAGCATTGTTTACCTTTTAATGTTTCGAGGGCTTTTGATGAGGCAAAAGGTATTGATAATCCTAGAATTTGGACAGCTGAGCGAGATAAAGAAATGTGGAACTTATTACAGTGAATCGTGCAGCGAACTTTTCAAAAAACTATAGCTATAAGGAATTTCCCTTTAAAATACCTCCAGAGATTTCGGAGGGAAGTCAGGAAATATATCCTGTAGTCATTGTAGGTGCTGGACCTATTGGTTTGTCCTTAGCAATTGATTTAGCTCAAAGAGGTATAAAAAGTGTCCTTTTGGACGACAATAATATTGTTTCTACAGGTTCAAGAGCAATTTGTTGGGCTAAGAGAACTTTAGAAATTTTTGATCGACTAGGGGTTGCCTCAAAAATGATGGCAAAGGGAATTACCTGGGAAACGGGAAGACTTTTCAATGGAGATAAAGAGGTGTTCTCATTCAACTTGCTTCCAGATAAAGGTCAAAAATTTCCCGCATTTATAAATTTACAACAGTACTATGTAGAAGAATATTTAGTTGAGAGATGTCTTGAGCTTAAAGACTATATTGATCTCAGGTTTAGTAGCGAAGTTATTGATCACGAACAAAATAAAGAAAATGTCAATATCGTTGTCAAATGTCCCGAAGGCAATTATGGGTTGAAATCGCTCTACATGATAGCATGCGATGGTGCAGAATCACCAACAAGAAAACGAATGAATCTCTCTTTTGACGGCGAGGTTTTTGATGAGCATTTCTTGATTGTAGATATTTTTATGGAGGCCCCGCCTTTTGTGAGTGAGCGGCCGGAGCGTTGGTTTTGGTTTGCACCTAAATTTCATCAAGGCCAATCGGCTTTATTACACAAACAAGCAGAGAATATTTACCGAATAGACTTACAGCTTGAAGAAAATATTGATAAAAAAAAGGAGCTTGATCCCGAAAGAGTAAGAGAAAGAATAAATAAAGTTGTTAAGTCCAACAATTTTGAAATTGACTGGATGAGTATCTACAAATTCAAGTGTGCTTCGTTAGATAAAATGGTATTTGATAGAATTATTTTTGTTGGAGATAGCGCTCACGTAGTAAGCCCATTTGGAGCCAGGGGTGGTAATGGTGGTATGCATGATGTTGATAATCTAGGATGGAAACTGGCTTCTATCTTGAAGAATAATGCATCTGTAAAGATATTAAATAGTTACAATGATGAGCGAATTGAAGCTGCAAAAGAGAATATATCAAATTCCTCTAGAGCCACTAACTTTATGACCCCAAAAAACAAGATGGCTAAAGTTTTTCGTGATCAGGTTCTCGATCTGGCAATAAGTAATCAATTTTCTCGAAAATTGATTAATTCGGGCAGGCTCTCTGTTCCTTTTAAGTTAGGTGGTTTGAAGCAAGATAATGAGTATAAAGATGATCCTCTGCTTGGATCTATATACATAGACTTTCCAATTCTTGATAGGAAAGGAAACCGACTATTTCTAACTGATGTGATTGCTAATAGCTATAATTTGTTGTCATTTTCAAAAATGACAATTGAGACTCCCTTCGATTTAAATATAATAAGAGTTGGTGAAGAAAATAATCAAGATGTGGATTTCTTAGATTTTGAAGGTAAGGGTTTAGAAAGATATACAGTGGATTTAAATTACCTTATCAGACCGGATGGTTACATTGTAGGAATATTTAAAGAGGTAAATATCAAGACATTGGAAAGATGTATGCTTTAGATATAAAGGTTTTGGAGAAAATAAATTTAAATGGCGCTAAACGACAAACTATACTCACGACTTGTAAATCTTTACCAAGATCTGGATGACCAACAAATTCATCAGCTAAACGCTAGGGTTATTTTACTCTTATCAGAAGCGGTATCAGACTCAATAGTTATAGAAAAAATAATTGATCAAGTCGAAGCTGAAAATAAAAGCCCAAAATAGTAGTTAATCCAAGAACATTTTCTAAAATGGTAAAATGCCACGCAGAGAAGATATTATGGGGATTATCTTTTGTAATAAAGCAAAGAAATTAATCCCAAATTTTGGTAAAATCCAAATAACTAAGGCTAATAAAATTACAGCAGTAATTACCATTAAAATAGTCTTTTGCTGACTAAAGTTGCTTTGATTAGGATCTAGGATGCTTCCTACTGCGCCTTTATTTTTGTTACTGTCATTGGCTCTTAAAAATGGTCGTAATAGCCATACTACAAATAAAATTAAAATTACTATGAGTATGAGACGGACCATAACAATGTGCTTTCTATTTTTAGATACTTCAATATATATTATTAAATTTACTATTTTTGAAAAACATATTCCACTTCTTCCCAACAGTCAGTTGGAAAAATCCATAATAACTCTAAGTCCTCCTTGCCAGTATTTTTTAATCCGTGTTCAAAATTTTTTGGGATATAGACAAAACTATCTTTACTAACCTTCTTTGTATTTAAGGAAGAGAGAAGAAGCCCTTCACCTCGTCGAATAATATAGATTTCCTGAGGTGAATGGTAATGAAGAGGGAGCTCTTCTCCTTGCGGCAAAACTAATACTCCACATGAAAGCCCATGACTTTTCATTTGAGTGCTGTCAGCCATATACTTCCATCTAAAATTGCCTTGATCTTTATTTTTATTCCATTTTTGGTCCCTCAAGTGAGAAACAACAATTTTTTCTTGTTTCATGCTAATTACCTTTTTTCTAAAGAGTCGAAAACATCGTCATAGCTACCATTTCTTTCCAGTTTTTTGGATACCTATCTTTTATATTTTTAACTTCGCTAACCATTCTTTCACTTATTTCAAAAAACTGATCTAAGTTATGGAAAATAAATAGGTACAGCTCATTTCTCTCGTCTTCATTCTTTGACAACTTTTCCAAAGACTTTTTTACTAAGTCTAAGCTTTTCTTAGTTTCCATCTTTATAAAACATCCAAAAATTTTAATAAGAAATTTCTAAACATTGAAATGCATTGACAACTATTCTTTTCTTATCCACTAGGGGTTTGTGATCAGTAATAATCAATGATTTTTCTCCATTGAATGAGTCAATCATTTTAACGTTTTTATTGCCATTTAATCGTTTAAGATTTTTTTCACACTCAAGTTTTGTTTCATAATATGCCGACACACTTTCAACTTCTTTAGCCATTTTTTGGCCAGTCGTTAAACCAGAAAAATAAATTTCTCCATCTGGAAGACTTGCCAATATCTGAAAAAAAACAATGGTCCACTTCATTGAACAATAATCGCCCTTTAATTACTTTTAAGAGATTGCAAAAGCTTTTCTTATCAAGTAATAAGATGGTAGCGGAGGAGGGACTTGAACCCCCGACACAAGGATTATGATTCCTCTGCTCTAACCGCCTGAGCTACTCCGCCGAATAATCTTGCCACTGTGTTTTAAACTTAACACCAAAAAGTGCAAGCTATTTTTGTCAAATGTGCAAATTACGATTTTAACAAAAAGCTTTTACCCTCCAGTTAAACTCATATGCCTATTCATCATGCCTTCAATATGCTCATTTGAGAAGTCATAGGCAAAGGAATGTTTCTCTGGCTTTTGCTTTATTGCTAATCTGATATTTTCAACGAGATCAGCGTCAGTTGAACCTAAGCGTCGAAGTATTTTTCGAAAGTCTAAACTACTGCTTTGGCCTAGACACTGATGCAATACCCCGGTTGCATCGATTCTTATTCGATTACAACTAGAGCAAAAGTTATGCGATAAAGGCGTAATAAAACCAAGCTTTATGGTAGATCCTTTTATACTACAGTATTTCGCTGGACCTCCTGAAGAATAAGAGATCTCTTCCAGTTGAAATTTTGATGAAATATTTTTCTTTAGTTCATCAAGGGGTAAAAAATGGTCTAACCGGTTCTCATTGCCGATATCTCCCATAGGCATAGTTTCAATAAAGGTAAGATCTAAATCGTTTTTAATACACCAATTAATTAAGCCATCTATCTCATCATCGTTAATATTTTTCAGAGCAACACAATTGATTTTGATTTTTAAATTAGCATCTTTTGCTGCCTCAATGCCTAACAACACATCCTGAAGATTGCCAAGCCTTGTGATTTGCTTGAATTTTTTTTGGTCTAGAGTATCGAGTGATACATTTATTCGTTTAACTCCATTAGAGTAAAGTTGGCCGGCATATTTATGCAATTGAGTGCCGTTTGTGGTAAGTGTGAGTTCTTCAAGACCCGAAGATAAATGTGGTTTTAGCATTTCAAAGAAATCTATTATACCTTTCCGAACTAAGGGCTCTCCACCTGTTATTCTTATTTTCTTAATACCTAATTGGATAAATCCACGGCATATTTTGTACATTTCTTCGAAAGTAAGAACTTCTTTTTTATTTAAAAAAGTCATCTTTTCAGGCATGCAGTAGGTGCATCTTAAATCACAGCGATCCGTAACAGACAACCTCAAATAAGTAATATGCCTATTAAAAGGATCTATAAGTTTACTTTTGTCTAATAATTGATTCACTTGATTAGTCATTTTCTAAGTTTATCAGCTACTTTATGTAGTTTAAGCATAATTTTTTTGCCTAAGCCAATTTTATTCTGTTGTATTGGTCGTGCTATTGCCAAACTTTCAGATGGGACGTCACTATTTATAGCTGACCCAGCTGCCACTATTGACGCATCACCGATTTTTAGCGGGGCAATAAGTGAGGAGTTTGAACCGATAAAAACATTAGCACCAACAACAGTTTGGTGTTTATTTTTCCCATCATAATTGCAAAATATAGTTCCTGCACCAATGTTTGTATTCTCGCCAACTTTTGCATCTCCGATGTACGTTAGATGATTGGCTTTTGTTCTAGAAGCTAAAGTAGTATTTTTAAGCTCCACAAAGTTCCCGACTTTTACATCCTCTGAAAGATGAGTGCCAGGTCGAAGTCTTGTAAAAGGACCAATTTGGCAATGTCGCCCAATGTGAGTCTCTTCTATATAGCTGTATGACTTTATGATAGAGGAACTTTGAATTTTTACACCTGTGCCAAAAAAGACGTTAGGCTCTATAACGCATCCGCTTTTAATAATTGTATCATGTGAAAAGAAGCAGGTTTCAGGTGATAGCATAGATACGCCAGAAGCCATTAGTTTTCTTCTGAAATTATCTTGAAATTTTCTTTCTGCAACTGATAATTCAAGTTGAGAATTAACTCCGAGGCATTCATCTTCCTCACACTGCACATAGGTTGATGTGTATCCATGCTTAGTTGCAATTTTGGCAATATCGGTTAAATAATATTCTTTCTTAGAATTATCATTTTTTATTTTTTTTATTAGATTAGTGATTATATTTGATCGGGCTAAAAGTATCCCAGAGTTTGACAAACACTTGGAAGAACTATAGCCAGGCTCATTCTTTTCAATTATATCGATGAGTGTCCTTTTTGGCCCCAGTTTAAATTTACCATAACTATTTTTTGTTTGTGATTGAAAACCGAGGAAAACGAATTCAAAACCCTTTTCAGCTTTTGTTATCATCCGCCTTATTGTGCCATTTGCAATAAAAGGGGTATCTCCATATAAAACTAATATATACTTTGTTTTTATTTTCACATTTTTGAGAGCTATTTTTACGGCATCTCCAGTTCCAAGTTGATTTTTTTGCATACAAAATTTTATCTTACAATCTGAGAGTGCTTTTCTAGTTACTAGTTCGTTTTCTTCTCCAACGACCACAATGGTCTCTTTGGATTTGATAGCCTTAGCTAATTCCACACTAAAGCCTAAAAGATACTTGCCTGCTATCTTGTGAAGGATCTTAGGTTTAGGGCTTCTCATTCTGGTACCCTTGCCAGCTGCTAAAATTATGGTTGAAACAGACATCAACACCTTTATGGTTTAAACATATCTTAATTTATTTCATTTAATCTAATTATGTAAGGAAAAGTTATGAAAGCGTTTGTATTTGATCTTGATGGTACACTCGTAGACACAAAATATGACATGCTTGATGCAGGAAATTTGGTGTTTGAAAATCAGGGCTGGACAGCAAGGCTTAAAGGTTTCACTGGCTTGCAAACTGCTATTCAAGGTGGAAGAGCAATATTACGCTATGGGTTACAAGAAGAAGGCATCACTTTTAACAACAAATTGTTAAAGGATTATTATCGATTATATCTTATTAATTACGATAAAGTAATAGATAATAAGTCGCGAAATTATGATGGAGTAGTCGATACTCTCTCAAAACTTCAACTAAAGGGTGTGAAACTGGGGCTTTGTACAAACAAACCAGAAAAACACGCACGGGAGTTATTGAAAAGGTTGGGGTTAATTGATTTCTTCAGAGAATCCTTTATCGGATCAGATACTGTCGGGATTGCTAAACCTGACCCTAAACCTCTTTTAGAGGCAATATATAGGCTGGATAAAAAGCCCGAAGACGTTTTTTTTGTGGGTGATACAAATACAGACGCAGATGCAGCGAAAAACGCTAATGTAGATTTTATTTTTTGTGAATACGGCCATGGGAGTATGTATAAATTAGCTGAGGGTGAGAGTGCTGCTTTCAAAATAGAGACCTTTGCAGATTTAATCAGCGTTTATGAAGATAAATCTTGATGTTATACAGTAATTTTAATATGTATTATTAATCAAATTGCGGAGTTTATCATGAGAAAATCAACCCCTTTAGTTATTTTAATTGCTCTTTTACTAAGCGCGACGACGGTCTTTTCACAAGCTAGTATTAGTGCAGGATTATCCTACGGTTCGTTTAATTATGACATTTCTGGAACAAAGTATACTGGTGATGGAGGAGTTTTGAACCTCGATGGCCAATTATCACCTTCAATAAGGTATAGTTTGAGCATGAGTGACGGTAAATTCGACGATCAAGTGCTAAGTAGCAGTGAAGGTTCTGTAACATATAATGTCTATCCAAATATTGGTGTTCATTTTATGGGCTCACAAATTAAACTTGCAGCAGTCCAGGAAACTGACACATCCTTAGGCTTTTCTTACAATATTAATACACCTACTTTGGGCATTAATGTATTTGCTGGTAGTGATATCAACAATTATGGCCAGTTCTACACCTATGGGACTAAGATAAATTTAGGTGTTACAAGAGGTAGTAGTCTAATTCTAAGCTATAAGACAGAGGACAGAAAACAAAAAGCCACAACAATGGATGCAAGGTTTGTATACGATCTAACACCGACATTAGGTTTGAACCTTGGTTATAAATCAACAGAAACGAAAAATGCCGCTGGTACTGCTGTTGTTCTTAAAGGGAATACGACCTACGCTGGTATCATGTATAGGTTTTAACTGACGCGGGTGTAGCTCAATGGTAGAGCAGCAGCCTTCCAAGCTGAATACGTGGGTTCGATTCCCATCACCCGCTCCAAACTATACTGAGTTAAATAATTGAGCAAAGTTGAACTGGAAATAGATGGAAAGATAGCACGTATCTATCTTAATAGGCCGAAGGTACTAAATGCAATAGATACTGAAGTTCCTACTCTTTTATCCAGAGCCGTCAAGGAAGTTGATGATAATGACGCAGTTCACGTGATTATCCTTGCTGGTAGGGGAAATGCCTTCTGCGCAGGGTACGATCTAACCGCTTTTGCTCAAGAGAAACAAAATCCTTTAACACAAAAAATGCCTTGGGATCCTTTAAAGGATTACAGGTTCATGTGGGAGAATAACGAACATTTTATGTCATTATTTCATTGCCTAAAGCCGGTTATATGTAAAATTCATGGAATAGGTGCTTTTGCAGGAGGAACTGACATTGCACTTTGTAGTGATTTTATTTTTATGGAAAATGATGCCGAAATAGGTTATATGCCAACTCGAGTTTGGGGTACTCCAACCACTGCAATGTGGATGTATCGGCTTGGTCCTGAAAAAGCTAAAAGAATGCTTTTTACAGGAGATAAAATATCCGGTTTAGAAGCAGAAAAACTTGGTTTAGTCCTAAAAGCTTTTTCAAAGGAAAAGCTTGACGATGAAGTTGATAGCTTTGCAATGCGTATGACTTCCGTGCCTCTCAACCAGTTAGCAATGCAGAAAATATTAATAAATCAGGCTGTTGAGTCATCCGGTTTACTTAACAGTCAAAAATTTGCTACTATTTTTGACGGAATATCAAGGCATTCGCGTGAAGGAATAAATTTTAAAAAAATGTCTGAAGAATATGGTTGGAAAAAAGCGGTCAAAGAGAGAGATAATGGAACTTACGACTGGACTAAAGATAGATCGTCTAACCAGTAGACTTTTTTCTTTCTCTATAGAGAATAAAGAGAGTTGAACCAACAATAAAAAATGTGCCAATCAAAAAGCTCAAGTCGATTTTTTCATTGAATACTAATAAGCCAATAAATACTCCAATTGGAATTGTAGTATAATGTACAGGGGCAAGAGAGGAAGCTGTCGCATAAGTATGGCTTAGCGCCATAAATATTTGTTGTGCACTTGCCATTACTCCAATAACAATCAGCATAGTCCATATCTCAGGTGAGATATTACCGATTTTAAGTGCCGATATACAATAAATACTAAATATGGTTGAACCAAATAAGTTGTACCAAAATGCTGTCGCAACAGGGTTTTCACTCATACCCAGCCTCCTTAGTGCAACAAACATGATTGAGGCAAAAAGAGTTCCAAGAAAAATATAAAGAAGACCGACATTATACCAATTTTGAGAGTCTGGATTAATTATCACCACTGCACCTGATAAGCCCAGTAATATAGCTGCCCATCTAAATAGTCCAACTTTTTCTCCAAGAAAAAAAATTGAAAGGATACAAATAAAAATTGGCATTACTTGTGAGAGAGCTAATGCTTTGCTTATATCTAAATGAATCACAGACAGATACCAAAAAAGTAATCCTAGTAAACCAGCAATACTTCGAAGAGACATTATTTTTTTGTTTCTTATTTTAAAGTATCTTACTCCACCAATTTTAAGACCCACAAGTAACAATATAGGCAGGCAGAATATATATCTAAACATTAGTACAACAGAAAGAGAAACGTCACTGGAAAAGTATTTTATAATCGCTACAATTGAAGTACCTACGACTATTTCTAGAAAAAGGAATAGCGCTCCTAGAAAATATGAATCCTTTGATGACACTCTTTCTTTGCTCAACCTATTACCACGCACATTCGAGAGAGGTTATTCCTCTAAAAGCCCAACCATCAAAATCGTACTTTTCTTTGTCAACCAGTCTGAGTTTTGGCAATGCTAAAAATAATTTTGGTAAAGCAACTAAGCTTATCATAGTGCTCGCAATTGATGCGCCCGCGCAATAGTGGGGCCCTGCGCCAAAATGTATTGATTTTGAACAATCTCGATCTAAGTCGAACTCCTCAGCATCAGTAAACACTTTCTCATCCCTATTTGCAGAAGAAAACATTAGGAATACTCGATCCCCTTTATTAAAGAGAACATTCTTATATGAATAATCTTTCGCAATTTCTCTTGGAGACATTCCTATGGGAGACATCCAACGGCAATATTCATTAAATAATTGATCCCAGTTTTCCTTTTCAAGTAAACGTTCTTTTAATCCAAAATTTAGAGCTGCCCATATACATCCCGCTATTGCGTCACGTGGCTCATTTTGCCCTCCAGAAATTGCTAGTTTGATGTTGGCGCTAATCTGATCCGAATTAAGATTGCCTTCTAGCATGGTACTAATCATTGAAAAACCAGAGTTTCTGTTTATATTGCCAACAATTTTAGTAATATGAGAATCTATACTTTCGGTGCAGTTATTGCAGTACTCCTCAATATCTTTATCCCCAGTATAATTTGAACAGCCATCAATCATTCCCTGGCTCACTCTATCCATTTCTGCTGCTGTCATGTTGGTTAGGCCTGTAACTAATTTAAGACACTCTGCAGATAACTCTTTGGCATATAGCGTGAGAAGATCTCCAGATTTTAGCTTTTTAATTTTATCAATTATATTATCTGCTATTGTCTCGAACTTAGCTCTCCAATGGTCTCGAGATGTTTTTGGGGAAATGGTTTTGAATATTGCTTTTCTTTCCTTGGAATGGTCTCTTCCATCTTTTCGCATCATGTTCTGACCCATTAAAATTGTCATGAGTCCTTGAGGCTGAACCGAAGAAAACACATTTATATTCTTTTCACATTCATAGATCGAGTCTCTATCACAAATCATTGTTGCATTAAGTTGGGGAACAAAACAGATAGGATTGACAGCACGCATTTTCTGTAGGTCTGGGTAGGGGTTGCGTTTAAACCTTGAAACATCAATGTTATGGGTTGGCTTATTTTGCATATTATCTCATTAAAATCATGACTTTAAATTTCATACAATGAAAATCATCGTCATTTGATAAAATTATCTTGGATTTAATGAATATTTCATTATTTTCCATAGAGAAGGAAGATGTGAAAGTTGTTATATTTCTGCTGACTTGAAACATTTTAAGAAACCTGCCAGCAAATTAATAATCTTCAAAATATTAGTAAAAAAGTAGAGATAAAATTCTGTGGATAATAAAGAGAAAAACTTCGATAACTTAAAAAAATATCAGTTGAAGCAGCTCTTGTTTCAAGTTTTAAGGCCACACTTATTTTGGGCATTGGGAGCCCTAATATTTCTTATTCTGACAGTACTTATAACATTATCACTTCCAATAATGGCACGCTACATTGTTGACGGATATGTGTTTAATATTGAAACTGGACAAAAATATTTATACGTCAGTTGCGTTTTGGTCGCAGTAGCAGCCTTTGGAACAGCTATTCGTTTTTATCTGATAACATTACTTGGAGAACGATTAGTCTCTGATCTACGGCAAGCACTATTTGATAAAATTATAAATTTAAGCCCAAATTTTTTTGAGAAAACGCTTACTGGTGATTTGGTATCTAGGATAAATGCCGATACGACTCTTGTTCAAAGCGTTGCTGGATCTACTTTGTCTCTAGCTGTAAGAAATACATTACTCTTTTTGGGGGGAATCGCACTAATGTTTTCTACATCGATAAAATTGGCGTCATTTTCTCTTCTTATTATACCAATAATAGTTTTTCCCTTACTATATTTTGGAAGATTTTTAAGAAAGCTAACCCGTCAAACACAAGATAAACTGGCTAGCAGCGCGGGGCTTGCATCTGAATATATTTTTGCGGCAACAACAGTTCAAACCAACAGTTATCAACAGCACGCTACAAAAGAATATAGTGATATTATTGAGGTTAGTTATCTGAAATCTAAAACGCGTGTTTTGGCAAGATCCATTATGATTTTTCTAATTATCATTTTAGTTTTTTTAGCTATTTCTTTTGTTGTTTGGTCGGGCCTTAAAGATGTTGAGAGAGGCAGTTTTTCGATAGGTGAATTGCTTCAATTTTGTCTTTATTCTTTGGTTGTGGGGGTAAGTGTTGGAGCAATAACTGAAACCTATGGGGAGATTAGCAAATTTTTAGGTGCCTTGGATAGAATAGGAGAAATTTTAAATACATTGGATGAAGTAGAAGACCCCTGTAAACCAATTCCGGTTAAAACTCCAATAATTGGATCTATTGCTTTTAACAACGTTAAATTTGCTTATCCTATGAGAAAAGAAAACTATGTTTTGGATATTCGAAAGCTAATAATAAATAAAAATGAAAAGATTGCCTTGGTAGGTCTGTCCGGTGCGGGTAAGACGACCTTCTTCCAATTAATACAAAGACTATATGACCCGACTAAAGGTTCTATTTCAATAGATACCTACCCAATTGATAAGGTATCTAAATCTCAATTAAGGCAACAGATAGCCTATGTGCCTCAAGAACCAGTTATTTTTTCCAAATCCGTTATTGACAATATTCGCATAGGAAAGATCGACGCATCATTGGAGGAAGTGGAACGGGCTGCAAAGTTAGCTTGTGCAGAAGAGTTCATAAAAGACTTGCCGCAGGGATATAATACTCTTTTGGGTGAGCGGGGATTATTGATCTCGGTTGGGCAAAAACAAAGAATAGCTATAGCACGGGCATTATTAAGAAATTCTCCAATTCTCCTTCTTGATGAAGCAACGTCTTCTCTCGACGCCATATCAGAAAATGCTATAAAGAAAGCAATTGATAATATTTCTGGCAATAAGACTATAATTGTAATTGCTCATCGTCTTTCAACTGTAAAAAACGCTGATAGGATACTTTTTCTTGAGAAAGGAAGGATAGAGAACGAGGGCTCTCACAAAGAATTGATTAGAGCTAATAAAAAGTACAAAAAATTGGCTGAACTTCAACTCTTGTAATACTTGAACTTTTTTTTAAAACTAATATGATTTGAAGCTTATAGTAAAAGAAAAATATGGGGGATATATAATGAAATGGGACACTGTAGCCAGCTCTGAAAAAATAGAAGCTGAAATGCCTTTTGAAAAAAGACTTGACGCAAAAAGCGTTTATGCCTTGCTTTCGAGAACAGTAACAAAGCATCAGGGCAAACCAGCTGTATCCTTTCAATTAGACTCAGACCCAAAAGCAAAGGCAGAAACACTAAACTGGGGCCAACTGTTAGCTCGCGTTACACAGGCTGCTAACGGATTCAAATCTCTTGGTGTTTCCAAAGAGCATAAAATCGCTTACATTTTGCCGATTTGTACAGAAGCAGTAATCACATTTGTTGCAGGTACAGCAGCTGGAGTTGTGGTACCTATAAGCCCGCTTCTAGAACCAAAGCAAATTGCAGGCATACTTAAATTAGCAGGAGTGAAAGTCGTAGTGAGCATGAAAGCTCTTCCAAAAACCGATGTGGCGCAAAAAGTTTCAGAGGCCTTAGAAGAGTGTCCTGATGTTTCACATCTGGTGGAAGTTGATTTGGTTAAATATCTTAGTTTTCCAAAAAGTTGGATAGCTCCTTTAATAAGACCAAAGGTTGCCGCTAAGCACTCTGCAACAGTAATTGCGTTTGATGATCTTCTGGCATCTCAATCAGGGACTTCTTTATCCTTTAAAGACGATAATAAAGATAGAACAGCTGCTATGTTTCATACAGGGGGAACAACAGGAACTCCCAAGTTGGCTCAACATACACTCAATGGCATGCTGTACCAAGCATGGGTAACAAATATTGTACTCACTGATTGGAGCGAGAAAGATTCAGTTTTATGCCCGCTACCGTTGTTTCATGTTTTTGCAGTTTACCCGAATTTGATGAATTCACTTGCTACTGGATCACACATAATATTTATAACCCCGCAAGGGTATAGAGGAGATGGTGTTTTTGACAATTTTTGGAAGCTTGTAGAGAGATGGAAGCCTGCTTTCCTAAGTATAGTACCAACTGCAGCTGCTGAGCTTATGCAACGGCCAATTGACGCCGACGTGTCTTCATTGAAATACTCTTTATGTGGCTCTGCGCCATTACCTGTAGAGCTATTTAGAAAATTTGAGTCTTCAACAGGTATAAAAATTACAGAAGGTTACGGTATGACAGAAGCAACATGCAACATTTCCGTTAACCCTATAGAAGGTGAAAGAAAGATTGGTTCTGTAGGGATTCCTCTTCCCTATACAAAAATCAAAATTATAAAAGAAAGTGCGAATGGTGGTTTATTAGAATGCAAGACTGGAGAGTCAGGAGAGATCTGTGTTGCTAACCCCGGTGTTGTTGCTGGAAATACATATACTGATGCCGAAAAGAATAAGAACCTCTATTATAAAAAAGACTATTTCAGAACTGGTGATTTAGGATATCTTGATGAAGACGGGTACCTGTTTATTACCGGTAGAGCAAAAGATCTTATTATTAGGGGCGGTCACAACATCGACCCAGCTCTTGCAGAAGAGGCGCTAGCGTCGCACCCCGCTGTAGCCATGGCTGGTGTTATTGGTCAACCGGATTTTAGAGTTGGAGAATTGCCTTGTGCCTACGTGGAACTCATTAAAGGTTCAGAAGCTTCTGTCGGTGAATTGATTAAGCATGCAGAAGATAACATTGGAGAAAAGGCGGCAGTACCAAAATATCTCGAGCTCGTAGAGGAAATGCCAAAAACGCCTATAGGTAAGATTTTCAAGCCAGAACTTAGAAAAAGAGCAATAACTAGAGTTTATAACGAGGCTTTAGAAAAAGCAGAACTTGCCTCAAGAGTCCAAGAGGTTGTTGATCACCCTAAGAAGGGCTTGACGGCTATAATCGCAAAAAACGGTGTCGATGACACAAAACAGATAGGGAAAATATTAGACAAGTTTATTTTTAAATGGGATTAACTTTAGGAGCCAATTCCTAGTATTTGGAATATGGCTCTTATATCCTCTATTTCTCGTAATCTTTGAGCTGAAGATAGAGCATTACTAAAGACAAAGTCTTCACTTATTTGATTCTTTTCTAGATCGGGCAATTCTACATTGTTAGCTGCTGAAGCCATTTGTATATAATTCTCATCCAATTGATCGTTACCTAACTCAGCAAGCATCATGGTAATAGTGTCATTTAAAATATTATTGGTGGCCTCTGTTGTCTCAGCCATTAATTGAAGTTCTTGGGCATTAATATTTGGAACTTCTGCTAACAAAGGTGGCGAAGTAGGCGGTGCCGAACCTCTATCTTGTATTGGCACTTCAAAGTCAAATTTTTCAAGTTTAGCGCTTTGGGATCGCGTTTGAAAGCTTCTGTTTAGGCGCTTATCTTCATTAAGCTTTTTTTGTAAGGTATCCGCAATATTTTCATCTATTTGAACATTTATTTCGACTACCGGAATGTTGTCTTCAGAAACGGTCCCAAATGCATTGATACTATTAGAAGAACTATTTATAGTTTTGATAACGTCTGAAAATTGCCTCATTTGATCTAGTACTTTTTGACTATTGCTAGACTCAAACAATTTTGTTGAAGAATCTAAATTCGTTTTGACAGGCTCAATTAAAAGACTAGATAGGACTTCATTGCCTTCATCAGACCCAATTAAAGATGCAATGGCTAATACGTCTTGCTGCAATTGAACTTGATCCAGTATCTGATCCGCATTTTTAATGTTAACAGAAAATTCAATTTTCTGGTTTTTTAGAGTTTCAAAACCTAAGTCAGCTAAATCTGAAGATAATTGATATAAGATAAGATTATAGATTGCTGTTAAGTCTTTCTGAGGTAAATTCCTGCCTAGTAATAAATTTAATTCTGTTGGATCACTAAGTTTTGTAAACTTGTTATCCAGAAACTCCTTTGGATTTTGTATCAGGTCAAATTTTTCGTCAGAATTAGCTAAGTTTATGATTAAGTCAATTAACTCATTAGACATATTTGGAAATTCGCTTTTAATATTTTTCTTTGTATCTGATAGTAAATTGCTTGGAGCTTTTTGGACATTTTTTAGCAATAATTCTAAATTCATTCTTGCTTCTAATCCGGGGTCCAAAGCCGGAGGTCTATCTTCGTCATGCTTTGGTTTAGAAAAATCCTCTTTTTGTTTTTTTATTGCTTTAACTTTTTTAGTTAATATCGCTGCTTCTTCCTCTGGTATCGCAACAACCTGCATGTCATCGGAGAATGTTTCTGCCGCAGCAGGCTCTATTTCATAGTTGTAATCTCCGTCCGCTAATACTGGCATGACGATTTGGGTTGGTTCGAAATCTGAAGCGGATGCTGGCACATATACAGTAGTAACATAAACTTTTACTTCATTGCTTGGCATAGCAGAAACCTCGTCTAGTGGTGCTAAAACGGTCGCTAGTTTATCTTCATCTTGTGCTGAAGAGGTTTCATTTTCTTCTTCATTTCTATCTACCTCTGCAATTACAGGTTGATCAGGAATTGGTCTATCTATAAAGAATAAGTTTTCGCTGTTATGTCTTGTTAAATATTTATCTGATGGCCGAATAAAAAACTCGACGATTTCGCCATCAAAAAGATTGTCTTTAAATTGATCTGCCTCATTATAAACAGGCTCATTTATTAGCTTTACGAACCCCATTTCTGGCGTAACGGTTTCACCATTCTCTATATTATATAAATCTTTAAAGTCGATTTCTAATTCGCTTGTTCCATTTCTGATCACAGGATAGTAATCATCACCGTTGGTTTCTGCTAGATCATCGATAACAAATGCAGGTATTTCGATTGAATATGTTGTACTTAGTTCATTTTCAAGAAAAAACTCACTTCCATAGTCTGTTCGACCAAATATTGAGGGGTTTCCAGCTGGCTTTTCAACTATATCTCCCTCTGAGTTCAAAATATTATTTATTTTAAATTTAAATACATCAAGGCCAACATCATCCTCTGTTTTAATACTATTGTAATCATCTAAAATTTTTTGAGCGGTTGGGGAGTAAGTGCCGATCTGACCATTAACCTTTAAAACTGATGTACAAACAAACACAAAAAAGTATAAGCTCAACAAAGTAAATTTAAGCAAATTTCTATTAGTCCACTTCATAAAAAAATCTCAGTCACAAACTTATTCTAGACTTAATAATATTCGACTAAAATGGGAAAAATAATAGTAAAAAATTTAATTTTTTGCTTACAAGCTCTTTGCTTTAAGCCAATATGAACTAACACAGCTTTCAATTCTAAGCTGCTCTTGACTATGTATCTTTTTTCGACACTCGGAATAATGGTACTTTTCCTGCGTCTCTTTCGTAGTCGTTTGGTAGAATAACTTTGATCCCGGAAGTCCAAAGTAATAGTCCTCAGAAACCAACTGATCAATTTCTCTTTCGAAATTATTGATCGTGCATGAAACAAGTAACAAAAAAGTCATTGGAGTGATTATTTTTTTCATAAACTTTTCTTGCAGGTTCTATGCCAGAATTTTTTGTTTTTGCAAACGATAAAATTATGATTTGCTGGCAAACTACTTTAGTTTTAGCTGGCTCGCTAAGACTCAAAAACGTGTAGTGGCTCTAGCATTAATTCATTAAATTTAATTTGTTCCCTTTTAAATTTTTTAGGGAGAAATTACTGTGAAAAGTAGCAAAATGGGCATTAAATTTGTACTATTAGCCCTTATAGTTGGTAATTTTTTTTACTAAGATTTTGAACCTTATCCATAAAACAATTAATTTACTCTTAGCGAAAATATATAAAAAAAGAGAATTTAGCTTCATATAAATTTTGTGTAATGCACCCACTTTTCTTACTCTCTGGTACACAGCATCACCCCCTTGAGTTCCTATGGTTTTAAACCATATTCGTCTGAAGTTTTTTTCAAACATAAAATTGTCAATGTCTCTAAGTAGTGGGCCATTAACGAAGTTTTCTTTAATACTTGACTCAATAATTGCAAATTTTGGAAAGTTAATGATGTCTCCAAGCGATCTCAAAGCCTTCAATTCTGAACCTTCGATGTCAAAGACGATCAGATCCAAATTGTTTAATATATTATTATCAACTTTTTTTGGTAGGACGTAATCTAATCTCGAGCACTTTAGCCTTAATTTTTTTTTAACTTTTATCCAAGATAAATCTGTATGCCAGGAATGAGTAGGTGTAAGCATCGTTGAGCTAGACTCATCATCTGGCTTTAGAACATTATAGGTAACTGTAAAGTTAACTTTTTCCTCAGGTATATCGGACACCATGCATTCTATAATTTTATGATTTTTTTTATCTTTTAAATTTTCTTTTAATTTTTTAACTGATGGAGGGTAACCTTCTACCCATAAGATCTGCTTAAAGTTTAATGCATCGTAATCATTTGCCTCCTGACCTATATTCCCACCTACATGAAGAACAAAATTGGTGGGAATTTGGAAACGTTTTATTATGCCATATACTCCTGGATGTTTGTATCGCTCTATAGTTTTTAGAAAAAAGTTCATTTCAAGGCCTTAAAAGGTTTTTATAATATCAGCTCTCTGGTGCTGCCGGAGAGATTTGAACTCTCGGCCTCTCCCTTACCAAGGGAGTGCTCTACCCCTGAGCTACGGCAGCAAGTAACTCTTTAGTTTTTTTTAGTTGTATTATATACATATATCAGGTCTGTAAAGTAAAAGGTTTTATGTCGTGTCATATTCAAATGAAATCGTTAAAAAAGAAAAAGAACAAAAAGAAAATAAGAAAGTAACAAGGAGCGAAAAGCTGGCTAAAGCTCTGAAAAGAAACATTAAATTAAGAAAAGAAAACAAAAATAAAATTTAATGAATAGGGGTCATTTGCAAGAGAAGATTTTTATCGAGGGTGGAAAAAGGTTATCTGGCACTATACCAATATCAGGTGCAAAAAATTCGTGTTTAACCTTGATGCCAGTGTCACTTTTAAGTGAAAAAAGGTTGATTTTAAATAATGTCCCCTTTCTTTCAGATGTTCACACAATGAAGGTGCTTCTAGAGAGCTTGGGCTGTAAGGTAGTTTATAATAAGTCAGAGAAGAGAATTAAGCTTAAAATGACGGATGATGGTTTGTTTTTAGCAGACTATGAGATAGTAAATAAAATGAGAGCTTCTATTTTGGTTTTAGGACCACTATTGACAAGGTTCGGTCAAGCTACAGTGGCTCTTCCGGGAGGTTGTGCAATAGGAGCAAGGCCTGTCAACCTTCATTTGATGGCCCTTGAAGCGCTTGGAGCTCGTTTTTCAATAGAAAATGGTTATGTCAAGGGTAAGGTCGTAGGTTCTTTGAAAGGGTGTAAAATTAAGTTCCCATTTGAGTCAGTTGGTGCCACAGCTAACACAATAATGGCAGCGGTACTTGCCAAAGGAACAACTGAATTAGTTAATGTAGCTAAAGAACCAGAAATAATAGATTTGTGTAAATGTTTAAAATCCATGGGTTGTGAAATTCAAGGTGAAGGGGATAGCGTTATTACTATTCAGGGAGTAAATAACTTAAGAGAAACCACCCATGATGTGGTCATGGATAGGATTGAGCTCGGCACCTACATAATCGCGGGCGCCATTACTGATGGAGAAATAAAGCTAACTGGAGGTAACATCGCTCTGCTAGAAAACTTTATTGAAAAACTGTATGAAGTAGGTGTGCAAGTTACTCAATTTAAAGATTATTTACAGGTGAAGAGAGTAAAAAGTTCATCAACATATAGTACTAATATCTTAACTGAACCCTTTCCAGGGTTTCCAACTGATCTACAGGCTCAAATGATGACACTATTGTCTATTACCAATGGGGTTTCCAATATCGAAGAACAAATTTTTGAAAATCGATTTATGCATGTCCCAGAGCTTATTAGAATGGGAGCAAATATTGAGATAGAAGGTCGCAAAGCTGTAATTTCTGGGGTTGATAAGTTAAAGGGAGCACCAGTTAAGGCTACTGATCTGCGAGCTTCAGTTTCGCTGGTTTTGGCTGGCTTAGTTGCCGAAGGACATACTATAATTGATAAAATCCATCACATAGACAGAGGCTATGAAAATATTATTCAAAAGCTTAGTGATTGTGGTGCTTTGATAAAAAGGTTTTAGGCATGAAAAATATTTTTTTCTATGAGGATGAAATGTTTTACTATAACTTTTCCGAATTCTTGAAATCCAGAAAAAAAACAAGTTATCAAATTGTGGAAGCTGTCAGAGAAATAATTCAAGATGTAAAGATTAATAAAGATGCAGCCGTAATAAAATATACAAAGAAATTTGATAACATAGATTTAAGAAGCTTGGGGTTTTTTTTCAAACCAAATGAAATTGAAGAAAGTATACGAAAATGTGATTTAAATGCTAAAGCTGCAATCGATTTATCTATTGATAGGATTTTTCAATTCCATAAAAAGCAAATGCCTGAAAATCTCACCTGGAAAGATGAATTAGGAATTGAACTTGGGTGGTTATGGAAACCAATCGAGCGAGTTGGAGTTTATGTGCCAGGTGGAAAAGCTTCATATCCTTCTTCAGCTATTATGAATATTGCTCCTGCGAAAATAGCTGGTGTGGAAGATATAGTGCTGGCATCTCCAAGCTCAAATGAAACTTATAATCCGCTTATGATTTACGCAGCAGCTTCTATGGATACTACAAAAATTCTGCGTGTAGGAGGGGTTCAAGCTATTGCAGCACTTGCTTTTGGTACAGAGACAGTCAAAAAAGTAGATAAAATTACAGGTCCCGGAAACGAATATGTAGCGGAAGCTAAAAGACAGGTTTTTGGTAAAGTAGGCATAGACTCTGTGGCTGGTCCCTCAGAAGTATTACTAATTTGTGATAAAAGCATGCCAAAGAAATTTGCTGCTATAGACCTGTTAGCTCAAGCCGAACACGATGAAAATGCACAAGCTATCTTAATTACCAATGATAGAGAATATGCCTTGCAAGTCGAAGAAGAAATCGAAAATTATTTAAAGAAACTTAAAAGAAAGCAAATTGCCAGAAATAGTTGGAAAAAATATGGTGCTATTGTTATTGTACCAGATTTTAAGGTGGCAATTGAGGTGGCAAATTTAATTGCGCCTGAGCACTTACAACTTTGTTTTGCAAATGCTGAAAACTACTTGAGAGATATAAAGAATGCGGGGTCTATTTTTTTAGGTTTTTGGTCTCCTGAAGCTATGGGAGATTATATTACTGGTTCGAACCATGTACTTCCAACAAATGGAACTGCAAAGTTTTCTTCATCTCTTTCTGTTTTTGATTTCATGAAAAGAGTGTCTGTTACTAAGGTTAACAAAGAAGGTTTTAAAAAGCTTGGGTTGGCTGTAATAAAATTAGCTGACTCTGAAGGCCTTGAGGCCCACTCACTTTCTGTGTCAGAGAGGCTTAAAGATTTTAAATAAGAAGCGCACAATGTCAAAGCTGGTCTCGATTAATATTAAGCAAGATGATTTTAATTTACCTACACCTGAAGTGTTGCAAGAACAAAATCTTGCTATATACGACTTAACTCAAAGAAACTCTTTTCAGTTAGTTGGTTTCGACTCTTTTAAAGAGCTCAAGTTAAATATTTCGTTAAGTGGTAACTCTCTAGTTTTTGAAGTCAGTGCAAAAACTAATAAAGTGTTAAAAACATTTTTCCTTTCGCTTACTCCACTCAGACAGATAATAAATGACTATAATACAATTTGTAAAAGCTATTTCAATGCAGTTAAAAATTTACCCATTGATAAAATTGAAGCTATAGATATGGGCCGAAAAGGAATTCACAATGAAGGTGCCCGTGTTTTATTAGAACGACTGGAATCAAGGGTTGAGACTGATACCGAAACTGCAAGACGCATGTTCACTTTAATATACGCTCTTACATACGAAAGGTGAAAAAGTGGGTATTAATTCCATTCAGTCCGTATTATTTTGTTGTAACTATAATTCCATTAGGTCCCCAATGGCAGAAGGGATATTTAAAAAACTTATTGGAAAAAAGATATTCGTCCAATCTGCTGGAATTTTTGATACTCTTGAGATTGATGGCTTCACTGTAAAAGTATGTGATGAAATTGATGTAAAATTAAGTAAGCATAGAGTAAGATCTCTAAGTGAAATGGAAAAGCAAGGTGGCTTCATAGGAAGCTTTGATCTCGTAATTCCCTTAACTAAAGAGTCATCACAGGAGGTACAAAAGTATTCGGCTTATTCCAGTGTCATAATAGAGGATTGGCTTGTAGAGGAACCCTTGAAAAATGAAAATGACGTCAACCAAACACTTGGTTCCTATAGAAATATAAGAAATATTATTTTTGACAAAATTAATCAAAGGTTTCAAGAATATTTTTTATGAGTAAAAAATTCTTTATTTTTTAAAAAATTTATTTATAACAACATAAAAACGTTGGAGATTTAATGGCCAAAGAAGAAATGCTAGAGTTTCCTGGGCTGGTAAAGGAGCTTCTTCCAAATGCTACATTTAGAGTGGAACTAGAGAATGGGCATGAAATAATAGCCCATACGGCTGGGAAGATGCGAAAAAATAGAATTAGGGTTCTTGCCGGCGACAAGGTGCAAGTTGAAATGACCCCCTATGATCTTACAAAAGGTCGAATTAACTACCGATATAAATAAATTGTTAATTTTAGGTTCAGGTAGTTTGGCCAGAAAAAAGCTGCTGAAATCCGTTGGTATTGTCCCCGATATTGTAAAAGTACCAAATGTCGACGAGTCATATAATGCTGATGAAACTCCTAGAGACTATGCAAAAAGGATTGCTTCAGAAAAAGTCAACTCAATTACCTCTGATAGTCATTCATTCTTAATTACAGCAGATACAATAGTTACAGTTGGTGGACGCGTTTTGCTGAAAACGTTTGATAAAAAAATAGCCAAAGAGCATTTAAGAAGCCTCTCCGGTAGAAGACATAGTGTTTTTACTGCTTTTTGTGTTAAGCACAATGGCAGGGTAAGTTTAAATTTAGTTAAAACATGTTTAAAAACGAAGTTACTTTCTGAAGATGAAATAAGCAAGTATCTTGTTTCCAGAGAATGGGAAGGATGCGCGGGAGCATATAGTATACAGGGAAGAGCAAAAAGTTTTTTTCCTTTTATTTCAGGATGTTTTTCCAACGTTGTTGGCCTTCCGATTCCGAAGCTAATAAACGTGTTGACCGGAATGGGATTTTTTCAAAATCATAACCAAAAATGAAATAATTATTGATAAGTATGGTCAGGGACATGCTGTTGTGGTGCTTAACGCAAGCAAAATAATTGATGTGTATATCGATCCACCAGTAAGTTCCAATTTTTATCCTCCTGATACTTTTTTAAGGGCTAAAATAGAACGAAAAATTTCTAGCATTGGAGGTTACTTTATTAGATTGCCAAATGGTAATCAGGGATTCTTGAAATCAAAAAGTACTTACATTGAGGGCTCATCTCTAATCTTACAATCAAAAATATTTTATGAACTTCAAAAACCTCAACTATTTACGGACACTTTGAAAGTTATTTCAAAATATTTCATTTTGAAGCTGAGCAAAAAAGGAATTTCTTTTTCAAAAAAACTACCAAAAAAATTTGAAAGAAAAAGGGTAATGAACCTTTTGAAATCAAACCTAAATATTCTTGAAGATACTTATGTGATTTGTAGATCGAGTATAGCTAGCGTTGAGGTGTCAGAACTGAAAAACGAATTAGAAAAAGCTATAAAACGAATGCAGAAGATAAAAAGTGTTTTATCAACAAACAATATTTACTATGACGGGCTGGCTAGACAAATATCTCTAGAAAAATACGGGACGAATTTTTGTCATGTTATTGAAGAAAAGGGGATTTTTGACAGATTAGGTATTTGGGACCAACTAATGGAAATTAGAGAAGGGAAGCTTAATTTAAAAAATGGGTCATATTTAATATTTGAGCAAACTAACGCCTTTTTAACTATTGATGTGAATTCAGGAAAAAACCATAAACTGACTAAGAAGGAAATAAACTTAAGTGCTTGTAATGAAATTGCTAGGGTAATCCAGGGATTTGGATTTGGAGGAAAAATTCTCATTGATTTTCTACCCTGCTCCAAAGAAGATAGAAAAGATATTTTTGACAAAATTTCAATGTCTTTTTCTAAAGAGACTGAAAAAAACAGAATTTGGGGCTGGACAAATAGTGGGATTTTTGAGTTAGAACGTAAACGTGAGAAAATTCCATTGAAACTGTTATTTTAATACAATAAGAATTGGACAAACAACCAAAGTTAATGTATTCAAATTTTGTGCCCGGGTAGCTCAGGGGTAGAGCAGCGGACTGAAAATCCGCGTGTCGGTAGTTCAAATCTACCCCCGGGCACCACTATATTAATTTTATGACTCCTAATCATATTTAGTCTATAGATCCCAATTTGTAACTGTCGAGTAAATTTAAAGCACGAGTTAACATCTGCTAATTTGAGCGCTTGCGATTTAGTTAAGGGTTCTTTAATCCTAGATTATTAGTATATTTTTTGATTATTTTGTTAAAAAAATTGACCGCCATTTCGCCTAAATTTTATCCATCTTTCCCTGTTTGGAAAACTAAAATATGACTTCTCTTCTTTCGAAACGATGACTTTATTTTTTTTAAGATTCTCTAAAGCAGTAATAATAAGATCTGCGCTAATATTAAAACATCGTTTGTATATTTCTGAAAGAGTTTCTTTATCAAAACAAACTCTTTCTTGAGCAAGGATATCTCCTTCGTCTATTCTCTCTGTCATTTTATGAATTGTTACTCCGGCATATTTTTTTCCATCTGCAATAGCATTAAAAATTGGGTATACTCCGCCATAAGAAGGAAGTAAGGAACTGTGGCGGTTGATGCATCCTTGTCTCGGAATTTTTAACAATTCTTTTTTAAAAAGAACAGAGCAACTAGATATTATTATGTCTGGTTTAAAATCTTTAATTTTTTTTATGTAGAGGGGTTTATTCACATCATTTTCTACATAAAAATACTCAATACTTAAATCTTTTAAAACTGCTTCAACTGAAAGAAAAACTTTAAAGTAACGCAAGATGTTTTTGAAGAATATATAGTATGCCAATTTAACGGTCATTATTAGTAGTTCCCTCAATGATAGGCGGTACAAATTACGAAATAGATAATATTCAAGAGAGTTTGTTTTTTTTGTTTTTACAACCAAACCAACTAAAATTTTTGCGTTTCTATTAATGAGTTTTTCTACCAAACTCCTTATAAAAGAAGGGTGAAAGAAATTAGTTTCATCGATGACTATCACAAAAGACATAGGTTTAATTTTCATAACAAATCTGATTCAATTTTTCTTTGTCTTGATGAGTTATATATAAATTGTTTGCGCGTGAATAAAGTCTTTTCATTCATTTCTGCAACACCAATATGAAGGAGAATTTCTTTATCAATAATTGAATTGAATTTTTTCTTTTGATGGTTAAGAATAGTTTTGTCGTACATGTTGGTATACAATACTCCAAAGAACTTTTGATTTGTTCGCTTTTCATTAAAAATTGAAAAAATTTTTAAAAGAAGCATAGCAATTAAATTTCTGAGAAATTTCTGAGAAAAGGTATGCCTAAAACTGATAAAATGTAACGGTTCCACTGGGTATCTCATCTCATAAATATTATAGACAGATTTTCTGCAAAGATATTTGTAAATCCATGGAATAAAATGGACGTGCTGATGTCCATCTAGTCTAATTTTTTTTAAATTATAAATCTCCATAAACTCTTTTATTTGGCGATCAATTTCCTTCGTAACATGGTGTCTTTTTCTCTTATTTGCAAACACAAGTTCCCAAAAAGACATGCTAGAAAAGTCTTTAGAAAATTTTTCAACCTGTTCAGTTAAGTTTAAATGAAGACGAATTGGTACTTTGGTCCTCTTTAATTGTAATAATATCTTGCTGTCGACAAACCCTAACATAACTGAAACCTGTGAAATCTTTCCCTTTTTAACCATTCGTAAAATATCTCTGGAGATCTTCTTCGAACGTCCAAAATCATCAACGTGTATCATAGTGTAAGTCCATGAAAAATTGTAAAAAGTATAAACAAATTCCGTTTAATTCACAAAAACTTTAAATTTTGGTCCCTATCTTCTATTTCCTTGATACAAATTAATTTACCATGTTAACGAAACTCTTATAAACAATCTCCAAACTAAAATCAGACATAACTTCTGCGTGTTCTTTTTCTGACTTCTCATCTTTCAAATATATTTTCTTCGAGTTTTGAAAAATACAATTAGAACGAAATTTTGTGTTCGTTTTTCCACAATTCAAAATGCATCAATGCAAAAAGTCTTTCGCTATTAGCTCTTCCGGAATCCAGGCCTTTAAACAGTTTGTCTACGAAAGATCTACTAAAAGAACAATTCCTATCCTTTAAAACCTCTTGAAAATAGTTTCTAAAAGGCCCTGACTTTAACCATGTTTGTAGGGGTATTGAGAAGCCTTGTTTTCTTTTTCGGTCAAACTCTCTAGGTAATAGTTTCTCGGTTAATAATTTTAGTAGAATTTTCTTTTCCGTTGGATTTGCTTTCAAAAAAGATGGCACACGAGAAAAAGCGAATTCCATTAAATATCTATCTAGAAAAGGAGCACGAACTTCAAGAGAGTTTGCCATACTAGCACGATCGACTTTTACGAGAATATCATTCGGTAGATAATTCTCAAAGTCCATCCTAGTAATTCTCTGTAATAAATCAGTTTGAAGAGGAATGTTTTGTGACATAATTTGTTCCGCGGTATTTTCTAGGCTGCAAAGAATGGGGAGAAGGGCTTGTCGTGACTGTTTATTAAAAAAACTACCAACCAAGGGCAGAGATTTTTCAAGATCCGTTCCTAGCGTCTCTAACCAATTTTTACCTTTAAAACCTATTGGTAGAATTTTTCTGCTTAATCCAGCCGCCATTCGTCGTAATTTCAAAGGCATTTTCCCCAAACTACTTTCTAACCATAATAGGCTACTGTGGTGACTATAACCTCCAAAAAGCTCATCTCCTCCATCGCCACCTAAAGCCACTTTGCAATGATTGCTTACTAACTTGCTTACCAAATACGTTGGTATCATGGATGAATCAGCCATTGGTTCATCAAAGAAATATGCGAGTTTTGAGAGACAATCAATATTGGCAGGTTCAGCTTCTAGTTCATAATGATCAGTAGAAAAATAGTCAGCTACTAAACGCGCATGTTTAGACTCATCTAGTGTGCTATCCCCTTGCATTTTAATTGTAAACGTTTTTACATTCGTACTGAAACTTGATGCTAGCGCGGTGATCAAACTTGAGTCAACTCCGCCACTTAAAAGAACGCCGACTGGTACATCGGCAGCCAATTGAATTTTTACAGCATTCTTTAATAGTGCCTCTAAGTTCTCCAGAAGATCTCCTCTGGTATAAGTTTCTTCAAGCTTTAAGGGCGGCGCCGACCAATACCGCCATACTCTCAAATTACCATTGGATAAGTTAAATGTTAAAGCATGTGCCGCCGGTAATTTAAAAATATTTCTTATAATACTTTTACTTCCTGGAATATAGCCGAAGTGTAAGTAAAGGTCCAAACTAGAAAGATCAATAGATCTACTAACACTCGAGTTGCTAAAAAGTCCCTTAAGCTCCGAAGCAAAACTAAGGTTCTCTTTATCATGATAATAAAAAAGTGGTTTCTCTCCAGCTCTATCTCTTGCTACAAATACATTTTGTTCTTTCTTATCGTACAAAGCAAATGCAAACATTCCATTCAGATAGTTTAAACAGTTATAGCCCCAATTTTCATAAGCTTTAATTATGACCTCTGTATCAGATTTTGTTCGAAATTTAATTCCTTTCGCTACAAGTTTTTTTCTAATTTCTAGGTAGTTATAAATTTCGCCGTTAAAAACTATTGATTTTGATTTATCCTCTGAAACCATTGGCTGATTAGATTTTTTACTCAAGTCAATGATTGCTAACCGCTGATGTTGAAAAATCGCCTTTCTGTCGTTAGATATCCATTCACCGAAGGCATCGGGACCACGATGCTTTAGCAATTCTCTGCCATCAGCAATCCAGCGTGCATTGGCTATCGGCTTGGTTGAAACACTTCCTACTATTCCACACATCAGGTAAATTAGTTTTAATTTTGTTTTGACTGCTTAAAATCACTCAGTCTTGAATAACCCTACAGTACAACATGAATTATTAAAACCAAATAACTTTTGCTAATGAGGCTATAAATTAATTGAGAAATATTATTTTTGTGCTTCTACAAAAAGTGAGTCGCTAGGTCGATTATCTAGAAGCTCACAATCAGGAAGAGATCCAGATCTATACTCGCAACGATTAATTTTTTTAAACCCCAGTTTTTCTAACCTTGATGACATCATTTCGAAGTCATACATATATTTGTGTCTTGAAAAATAGTTCTCTTTATCTTCAACAAAAAAATATGCGCTCAGAGTTTGATCTTTTTTATCCTGATTATATAAATCTATAGCATATTTTAAATCTGGAACTGAAATTCTTACCAACCCACCTGGCTTTAAAACTCTGTAGCACTCCCCAAGCAGTTTAATCGCATCTTCTTCAAATAAGTGCTCCACAAAATGGGATGAAAAAATATAATCCACTGAGGCATCAGAATATGGAATTCCAAATGAAAGATCATGGTGAACAAAAATATTATTTTTTAATATTTCGTAATATTTTTCTTTTTTATAATATTCACTAGCTCCTGAGTACTTATAAACTATCCGGTGGAAAAATCTGGGCAAATTGGCAAAAAACGCATTTAAGCTACCATCGATATTTATCCAACCTGGTTCCACGGCTAATCCGCATCCTAGATTCAATTTGACATCGCTTAGATCCTTCGGAACTTTATAACGCCTTTTGGATTTTATTTGGATTAAGAAATTATTTATAGCGTAACTAAGTCGACGTGATTTGCTCATCTTAATACTCCTTGAGTTCACTTATCCAGAATAATAAATCCTGTGTACGAGATTTAATGTCATGTCTATCTTTCCATACTTTTTTATAGCCTGCTTCAGCTATAAGATCCATTTTTTTGGGCTCTTTAAGTAAGCAATCGATTTTTTCTCCCATGTCATTTAAATCGGTGAATAGGCAGACCTCTTTATCTGGAGAAAACATTGTTGCTAAATCAGTCGAATACTCCGAAAGTAAAACACGTTTGGAGGCAGGTATTTCAAAGCACCTTCTGGTATAGGTGTCTCTATTAAGCTTCGAGAGAAAACAGAGAGCTACCTTTGAACCTGCAATTGCCTTATTATATTCGCTGCCCCAAACTAGCCTAACTGGGACTTGATCGGATAAATACTTGCAATCTGAAATTACGTTATCCCACTCATACCCTGGCCCAAATAATTTCAGAGACCACCCCCTCTTTACTACCTCCTTTAAATATTCCTGTCTTCCATCTTTTTCATAGTGTCCTACAAAAACCACATCACAACCATACTTTGATCTGTCGAAGGAGCTGAGGTCTATCGGAAAATTAATTTTCGGAGAAAACCAAGACCTCATCAATCTGACTTTTTTTGCTCCAAATTTATAGAATTCTCTTATATTTTCATGCCTGTAGGCTAACACAAGATCATAAAGAGGGATACAAGCATTAAAATGACGCCACATCCATTTCGGGTATAAAGGTGAAAAAGGATCATCATTATTATATCCAACAATCAGTAAATTTAAGTTTCTGCTTCTAATTTTCTTCAGAGTACTTTGAAAAATATGAGAGCCTCTATATATGAATAGAACGTCTGGTTGCAATTTGTACACTTTCTGAATTAGATCATCATTTAATTTTTGAACAATTGGACCAAACATATATTTCCTTTGTCCCTTGATGAAAAGCTCAATTAAACTCAACCTTTTCTCTTCAGGACTAAAATAACTAGACCATTTAAAGGAAAAGGTTTTATGACCTAATTCATTTAATGTATCGAATAATGGTGTCTCATGAAGCTCAGAATGCCAATCACCTGCAATTAAAAATTTCATTCAGCCTTCCATTAAAATCAATGTTTTTCGCTACATATTAGTCTTATATAGAAAAAAACTTGAGTGAGTACACTCCTAAAGAAATATTTTTATCCTGCAATTCTAAAGATTATATCTTGATCTTTTATTTTACTAAACGAATAGTCCGCCCCAGGCAAATTTTAAAAAAATTGATAATCACTAGGGATGACTTAAGTCCAAAAATTATTAGAAGGGCCTTGTATAAAAAGAAATAGGGGCCACTGTAACCCAATTTTTTTAAATTTTTAGAATAACGTAAGAATTCAGCGATGCCTTTGTCACGGTGATAACTCAAAACTGAAAAACTGTAGGCTGATGCTATTTTCTTCAAGTGATTAGTGAATTTTATCTCTCTTTTCTTTTCTGCAATTTCAGCGCATTTAAAAAAACATTTTATAAAATGAATGCTAGACTCTATTGTTCTTTCTGATGGTGTGACTTTTTCTACCTCAGCGTTGCCAAAATCACCGTAGTCAACGAGCCTATTATAAACTAAAAAATCTGGTACATATAAAACTTTCCCATGTTTTGAGATCTGCGTTATTATGAAATTCTGATAATAAAACATGCCGTCCACTGCGTTGGTTGCATATTTTTTAGCTAGCTTTCGGTCTATTACAAGACCTGAGACAAACACTGATCTATAAAACATCCATGCTAGCTCCTTTTCATCGGCTTCAACCAATGTATCATCTAAAACATATCTGTGAACGGTTAACTTACTATTCCTGTCTAACTTTTTATAAAAACTTTTGTATGAACGCAATAACGCTACTGGCTTATATAATGCTATTTTTTCTTCTATAACTGAAATACTGTTCTCCGATAAAATATCATCATTCCCACACAAAAATACATAATCACTGGAAGATTTCTGGATTGCATTTCTTAAGTTTCCATCATAGCCAAGGTTATTTTTGTTTTTAAAAAACTTTAAATTTGGGAATATTTTTTTGTATTCAGCTACTTTATTTTCAATAACTTTTCGCTCTGGTGAGTGATCTTCACAAATGATAATCTCGATTTCAGGCCTATTTTGACGCTTAATACTTTCAAGCAGTTCACAAAGTTCGTTTGCTCTATTATAAGCTGGTATGGCAATGGATATAAGCATTATTCAATTTTTTCCAAAAAGAGATTAAAAGCACTGTTAGTTAGTGTTCTTTGCATTATAAAAAATAAAAAATCCTCTTTTATCTATATGAATTGGGAAGTTTATTAAAGTTTAATAAGAATTCGCTTAAAAGGGCTATCTTTCTCTTGGGAATTTAGACATTCGTTCCTCTCCGGATGCAAAGATTTTTAACTTGTTTAGCTCAAAAGTCAACAGGTCTATTTAACAATAATATTTGAGCTTCGAAAATCTCCCAAATATTCTAAGTCAGCTATTAAACAATTTATAACATCAAAAAAAAAATTTAAGGAATAAGTTTTACTCATTCTTTATTTTTCTCCAATTTGGAGGTACTAAATCAGGTGTGCTTATTCCATTTGCGAACCATAATTCAGGTGCTAGAACCAATTTTTTTTTGTTATCATTGAGCCAAGCAGACCACCAGCCAAAAGTGCTGTTAGCAATTATATTATGGCTGCATTTTGACATTAGAAAAAGGTCATTCCAGCTTCCAGAATTTTTGTTAATTTTTACTATATTGAAATTTCTAAATAGCTCTATTTCACCGGCTTTTTCGGGATCGTCAGAAAAAACAAAGAATTCTGGGTTTGGCACGTTTCGATTTATTACATCTATACATGCTTTGTAATATTTTTCATTGCAGACATTATATATTTTGCTAAGAGAGCTATTGTCAACATAGTCCTTTAATCTAACCTGAATAGAAACAGAGTTTTTTCCATTCAGCGTAGATACGAAAGCTTTGCTTTCGCTAGTAATACACTCACGTTTAAATGCAAATTTTTTTTTAAGATCTGCTTCAAAAATTTCAACATACTTGTAACTTTGCCAGCAGCCATATAAATATATCTCATTGAATGGTTTCTCTAAAACGGACTTATCGAAGTGAAAAACCTCTTTTTCTTGAATAAAATTTTTTTTAAATCTATTTAAATTTATTCTATGTTTTACTCTCAATAGTGGTTGAAATATACCCATTATGTCATGATAGTCTTTTACTTCCGCTTCTATAATTCTGATGTCAAAAATTTTTCCTAGTAGAAACCCTTCAGGGGCGTGATATTTTCGATTTTTATAATCTCTCAGATCAAATCGAATCTGAACTCTATTTATCTTCGCCAAAGCATTTGCTAGCGCATAATGAAACATTTGATTTCCTAGGCCGCCTATTGAATGACAAATAATCATTTTATTCCTTTAGTCTTTTCTTTTAGTTGCTATAGTAGCAAAAGATGATGAATCGAGTTTAAGTCTTTCAGGTAAATTTCTTTGCTTAATGTTTTGTTTACACAATTTAAAATTACAAATACACAAAAATATTTAATTGCTTCATTGGGCTCATTTTTCCTTGTTGTATTCCCATTTTTTAATTTCGATGGATCAATTGTCGATCCCGATTTTATACATTTTTATAATATTAGTTTCGATAGGTACCTCGAAATAATAAAGGAGGATCTGGGTTTATACCGCGTAATTGCTTTCACATTCGAGTATCTTGTGCCCAAGGCAGTTTTCTTCTTACCTTTCAAATCATATCTTGTAGTAGTGATTTATTATTTCAATTGCTATGTGCTATCAGAAAAAATACTAGCTCTGATGGGAATTAGTGAAAAACGCAGACTGTTTGTTTTTATTTTTTCTACAAACTCTTTTCTTATTCTTGGTACAATTTTTACTTGGACCAGAACCCAGAATGAGTTTTTGTCGATAATGATCTCCTGGGCATTCGTATCAATGATTACTCGATCAAGTCGATTTTGGATTCGCGGAATCCTAGTTGCTTTGTGGGGATTTGTTTCACTCTTGTCTTATGAACTTCATTTCCCTTTCCTTTTGATACTTTTAGTCTGTTTAGGGTTCATTTCTTGGAAAATCATAATACCAATATTTCTGTGCATACCTATAATATTTTATAGTTTTTTTGGCACTATATTAGCCGCCAAGCTGCCTACAAATTTATTTGATATTGTCTTCAATATTAAAAACCTATCCTCTTATTTAGAAATCAAATTTTCTCAAATTATGTTCACTTTGAGAGAAGTCGACTTAACTAATATTATAATACCAGTTTTGATAGTTGCTTTGTTGATGTCTCTTAACTCTGCAATTTTTATAAAACGAAGTTATGAAGTTACACCTAAAACAGCAGAAAACGTCAAAATTTTGTTGTTTAGTCCATTGATGTTATTAATATTTTTTTGTGTATCTTGGCCATCCTCAAATGAAACTATCCAAGAATTTGGAAAGCTAAACTGGAACATAGTTTATATTTTTGGTGTGAATATACTAGTAGCCTTCTCTGTTTCGTCATCGAGCAATGTTTTGAACTTTTTAAAAATGATACTGCTTTGTTCTTTTTTAATAATATCAGGAACTTTGGTCAGAATATTAAAAGATGAATATTTATTGAACAATATTGATTTCATCAACAATTCAGTTTTTAGAAACATAGTGTGGTTCTTGTTCTAAAGATTAATATTTTTAGAAGCGATGCATTCTAGTTACATAAGAAAAAATATTGCTAGGGAGGCATTCTTAAAGTGCAGTATTTTTGTTTCAGATCAAAACATCATTGTTTAGCAACCATACTAACATTAGTCATATTTTTTAATTTCATTTTGGCAATGTTTTACCAAGCTTTATTGCATTATTTATTATATACGCCCCTGGAAAAATTGGATTTGATTCAATAATTGATCCGTCAATCACAAAAATATTTTTATCTTGTGATAATGAAAAATTTTCTTCAACCTTTAATAGGGGATGATTTTTTTCGGTTACAGTTCCTGTGTAGTGAATATCAGACCCTATAGGCATCCTTTTGAAAATTAATAAATAAGATATCCTTGAAAAGGACTTACGCAAACCATGTTTTATTTTCTTCTCATATTCGCGATATTTTTCACTTAATCCGCCCTGAATTATAACATTGTCTTTTTCAAGTTTTAAGTATGAGTCTGAAAATTCAACAGGAATAAAACAGTTTGCTATAAAAAGACGACCTCTCAATATTCTAGCTATAATTTTTATCAATAAAGAAGGGATAAAGCTGTAATTTTTACTTACCTCTCTCTCAATGGGTTCATCAAAGAATCCTATCGATCCAACGGATGGGTATTCTGAAGAATTTTCTGGATTAATGATGTAAGTTGCAACGCTCTTTAGTTCTTTGTCTCCTATGTAATTAAATTTCTTTTTTAATAAACCAATGATTGCTAGATTTGGATTATGTCTTAGTCGGATAAATTCTTCTTTTATATTTAAATAATCAAGCAGTAGTTTTGTAGAACTTATTGTTCCAGTTGCTAAAATTAATTTATCAAATTCATATCTTTGTAAACGATTATTGCTTGTTGATAGCTTTAATTTCCCATTTTTTTTCTTTTTTATCTTTTGAACAAAAATATTCTCAAAAAGACAAAAATTTGAATTTTTCTCTAATAGGCTGAGATCTTCTAGAGAAGAAAAAATTTTCTTTGTCTTTTTAGAATATAGGCCTGTTGGCTGTAAAAATTTTATTTTTCCGCATACTTTATCTTTGAAAAATTTCAATAAATCATTTTGTCTTGAGTCCTTCGTGGCGTTTTCTGATTTTTGAAAATAAAACTTTTTCTTAAAATAGTCTTCATCGATTATCGTTTTACTATTTCGAATGAATTGGCTTTCAAAAAGAATTACGCCAGCCCAAATATTGGATAAACCGCCTTTTTCTAAACTACCAACTAAAGAAAAATTTTGGCATATAACTTGATTTTTTCTTTGATATTCGGAATTTATTGCATGGTCTCTTGTTTTTTGTCTTGCATTTATTACAGTACCATTCTTTTTATAATCTTCTAAATAAGGATTGGTATCACTTGTAATTAAGTAGACCTTAAAGCCTCGGTCTAATAGTTCCATTGCTGCTGATGTTCCTGCTAGCCCTGAACCAATTATTGCTACAGTTTGGTTGGATTTCTTTAATTTATTCGATCTTAATTCAGCCAATTTTTTACTAATCAAAGCCCTTTTTTTCTTTGACGATATACTGGGGTCTATTTTTTCCCTCATTATAAATTTTTGTAATGTATTCACCTAAGAAACCAAGACTTATTAACTGTAAGCCTCCCATAAAAACTATACCTAAAAACAGAGAAAGATACCCAGGTACATCTACCCCATTGATAAACGCAAAAGTGAGAACAAAAAGTCCATAAAAAATACTTAAAAAAGAAATACCTAATCCTACAACAGTCCAAAACCTCAGTGGAGCTGAGGTAAAATCGGTTATTGCACTTATTGCCTCAGATACTTTCTTTCTAAAACCAATTTTTGATTTTCCAACTTTTCTTTCATTTATGTTGCATTTTATAAAAGATACATCAAATCCGGTCCATCTTATGAGCCCTGGATAGTACCGAGAGTTTTCAGGAAGCTGTCTTAGGATATCCATAACTCTACGGTCAATCAAACATACATAAGATGTATCTCTGTCGAAAATTATACTAGATGTGTAATTCATTAATTTAGTAAAAATAATAGAAGATAATTTGAAGAGTATTTTTGGTTTATAATTAAGCCTTTTAGCGAAAATAATTCTTTCTCCTTTACGCCAACCCTCAGCAAAATTGTCAATGACACTTGCGGGATATTGGTTATCAACATCAAGGAAAATCATGCACTTTCCAGAAGCAAAGTCCAAACCAGCCGAAAAAGCAGTGTTAACTCCGTGATTTTTAGTAAAGGATATCAACTTCACTCTGTTGTCCTTCATAATTATAGAATTAACTTTTTTCACAGTATTATCATTGCTCCCATCGTCAATAAAGATGATTTCAATATCTGTTACATGTTTTGATAGCTTTAAAAAATCTATTATCTCTTTGTAAAAGCTTTCTATCAATTCTTCCTCATTAAATGCTGGAACCACGATGGAAAAAAGCTCCTCTACTTTTTTTTCCATTTCATTTGTTTTCTTGTCTTGCATTTTAGTTTGCATAAGTCAATAATTCCAGCACAACATAGATTTGTTTTATCTTTTAAACACATATAATGATATACTTTTTAAAGGAATTGTTAATTAAATAGTAAATTCTTTTATGAAAATAGCTTTAACGATATCACATTAGAAATTTAAAGGCTTGGCATCTGTTTAGCAAAAAAAACGTGTTAAAGTTTTGATGGAAAAAAGGCAATGAAGAATTACAAAAGGGATTTTGAGGCTCACCAAAAAATTTTGAGGGGAGCTAAGTTATCTGTCACCGATATTATCTATTTTTTTAGCAAGATTCCTTTTGATTTAATTGAGAGCTTTCTGAGAAACATTTCTGGTCCATTGGGATTCAAGCTAAGATATTACTTTTACAAACTATTTTTAAAAAAAATTGGAAAAGGCGTTATGATAGACACCGGAGTCAAATTAGCAGGAGTAAAAAATATATCTATCGGTGATTATAGCTATATTGAGTCGTACACGTTAATAACAGCTTTTATGGAGGAGATAATAATAGGGAGGAGAGTTCATATAGCTCCGCATTGTTTGATCCACGCAAACAAAAAAATTTGGATCGGTGATTATGTCGGAATGGGATCAGGTGTAAAAGTGTACTCAAGTACAACTTACCCTAATGAAAAGAGAATGAACGGCCCCACAATTCCAAAAGAAATGATGTCAACAAGGTCCAAAGAAATAAAAATTGGTAAAGATGCAGCAATATATGTAAATGCGGTAATATTACCTGGTGCAATAATTGGAGAGGGTGCAGTTATATGTGCACACTCTATAATTAGTAAGAAAGTTGAACCCTACAAGATTGTTCTAGGTAATTCTAAGATAGTTGGGAAAAGAAGAAAGGTGACGCAAAAAGATATTTGAAAATAATTTTGAAAGTGTAAGATCTTGTTTATTTTCAGGCCAAGCAGTTAAATTTAAAGTTGTGGGTAATAAATCTAACGAAAGTAAAGATATAATGAAAAATCTGTATATAATTTACGGGTCTCAAACAAAAATACTCGATAAAATCTACAAGAAAAAAAATGCTTTCTTTATTAGGATATCTAATAAGAAAACCCCTTTACCTCTAAAGAACGCAGTAGATGTGAGAGACTTCCTTGACTTTAAAATTAAGTTTGAGGAGTGTTTAAAAAACCTTAACCCAAAAAGCATTATATTCGTTGGTGCTGCTTTCATCTCTCAGCAACAACTGTTTGTATCTGAAAATCTTGATGATATTAAATTGATGCTAAATACTAATATATCGAATTATGTTGACTATACGCATTTTTTAATACCGCATATGATAAAAATAAGATCAGGCAATTTTATTTTTTTAAGTAGTTTCAGGTCAAAAGTAACTACAAAAGGAGCCGCAGTATACTCGGCCTCTAAATCGTTTTGCGAGACGTTTTTCGAGGTAATAGGAAAAGAGTACGGACCCGCTGGAATATATGCAAATTCTATTAGGCTCGGTTGTTTTGATGGAGCGATGTTTGACAAGTTAGGCGAGGAAATAAAAAAAAATTTGAGGTTGTCAATAGCTAACAGAAGATTAGGTAATTCTAATGACCTTATAAAGGCGATCGACTTTGTTCTCGATTGTAATTATACAAATGGTGGAGTTTTAGATCTGTCAGGTGGGATAAATCATAACTAACTAAATTAAAAAAGTTTATAGAATAACGTTTTTATTAATAGTTTTAATCATACACTTTGAATACAAAATTCTTATAAAAGGAAAATGTGATAAGTAATCGTATAAAATAAATACCTAAAATAGAAGCAATCATTGAGAGATCTAGAATAAAATTGCAGAGATGAAAAAGACCTATTGTTGTAATCGTTAGGAAAAGCTCTACCGATAAAAATTTTGCGAAGCTATTTTTGAAGTTTCTTTTGCTGAAAACAAAATTTTTATTTATAAAATACGCTAAAAGCGTAACCGCTAAAGAAGAAAAAAAGTATAAAGTTGAAAAGACTTTATATTCATATAGAAAAAGAAGGATATTAAATAAAAGAAAATTCAAAATTGAATTAAAAGCTGCTGAAAAAACAAACCGGAGGAGTATTGAAGCTTTTTCTATTTGTGACATAACGTCCGCGGCTAATTAATAAGAATAAAACAATTTTATATTTTCTATTATTTCGCGCATATTTTTTTGGCTGTAAGAAGGGTAACAGGGAAGGGAAAGGATTTTTCCTTCTGTTATTGATGCATTTTTGTTATGCGAAAAAAACTTTTTATAACAATCAAGATTTGAAAGATTTCTATAATAATGTTTTCTTATGTCCACATTTTTTTTTAATAAAAAGTCAAATAATTTTTCTTTTTCTTCAACAAGAATTGGAAACTCTAAATGAATGAGATTTGAAAAATTTTTATATGATAGGAGCTTTATATTTTTTACATTTTTGAGGTTTTCCTGATAGAACTTAGCAGTATTAAGTCGCACGCTCTGATCAACTATAATATTGTCCAATTGTGTGTTGAGTATACTCGCTTGAGCAGAGCTTAGTTTTTTGAAATAATATGAAGGGACATTCCTTATAATTGAAGGCTTGTGGTCTGCTCTTACCAAGCGAATTATAAAATCTATATCGTTTTTATAAGCTATTTTTAGAATTTGGAAAAAAAAGAAATTTATAACCTTTGTTCTTGTAAAAAAATCAACGAGAGCGATATATATTAGTCTTTTTAGCAAAAAAAATTGTTTTTGTTGCGGAGCCTTCTGAATTTCTTTTTCTAGCCAGTCATAAAATTTTCCATCAGAAGATATTATCGCTCCACCAATCAGGCTTTGAATGTTTTTTAATGCCTGGAAACTAAAAACGCCAACGTCGCTGAAGGTTCCTGCGTGCATGCCTCTATTATTTCTAGTACCAAATGCTACAGCACAATCTTCAATCAAAAGTATATTCTTTTCCTTTGAAAGCAAACAAATTTCTTTTATTTTTTCTTCTATGCTTATCAAATTTGTTATAATTATTGCTGCAGTGTTATCAGTTATTTTTTTTTTTAAATCTTTGATACAGACATTAAAACTGTCTTTTTCCAAGTCTACAAAGACTGGAGTGCCGCCGGCTAAAATAATCATGTTTATAACTGAGTCCAACGTATATGCAGAAACAACTATTTCTTTTTTTTTCGAATATCTCATCGAATATTTTACAGCATAGTAAATACCTTCTCTGCATTGTCCTACTAAACTGCAATATTTAGAACCAGTAACAGCTGAAATTTTTTGCTTTAACTTTTCTATAGGTTTCTCATTGTCTGAAAATAAATTAATTAATAAGTGAATAGCGAATGAAGTGTTGAAAAACCTGGGCTTGTATACACAAATTCTAGACTGAAAATAAAAAATTTTTCTCAGCTTATATTTTAAAATTCTATGTAGAATTACCCTTACTCCCCGTTGCTAAAACAATATTTTTTATTCAGATCAAAGACTTATTTTGGATAATATATAGTATATTTATTTAGTTGTAATTATTATTTGTTCCTAGAAGAAGATATGACAAAATCAAATAATTATGGCTGCTCAATAAATTTATGTCCGTGTTTTAGCTTTATTTAATAGACCTGGAGTAAACAGTGCATTATAAAAACTAAGTACTAATAATATTTGTAAATAATTTCGTTTAGGCTCTGTCAAAAAGAAACAATATTTAATACTGAAAGCAGGAGAAAATAATGTTCGGTGCTACGTCAATTTTAGATGGAAATTATCTAGAGGCTAGAGAATTTCTATTCGATAAAGGGTTCGTCAAAATAGATAGTTTACTGGAACTTGATGAGATTAAAAAATTTGAAGAGACCTGTGAGTTTGTAAAGAATAAGCCAACTCCCTTTAAAATTCATAGGAAAGATGAAAACGGTGAATTTTTTATGGATTTTAATAACTGGCGTAGATTTGAGAAAGTTTATGAACTTTGTACTAATCCCAAAATTGTTGAGGTCGTTAAGAAATTAGGCAATTCACAGAAATGTCATCTAATGCATGAGGATATTATAATAAAGGAAGGGCAACAGGTACAAGAAACTCCTCCTCATCATGATAGACCATATTTTATAGCTAAGGGAGATATCAACCTGTCTATATGGATTACCTCCTCCGGAGTATCAAGAGACTCAAGTCTTTTAATGTATTCAGGAAGCCACAAAGAAGAAAAACTTTATCTGCCAAAAACATTTTTGTCTGGTTTGGACTCTGATGGGTACAAGGGTTTATCCAAAGATATATTTTCTCCATTGGATAGTACTGAATTATCTCGGTTCGAAGAAGTTGATTTTGAGATGAAAGCCGGCGATGCGATAGTATTTTTCCACAAGACTTTGCATGGCTCTAGAAAGCATGTGTCCGAACAAAGAAGAAATTCACTTGTCATAAGATTTCTTCTGGATGGAGCCACCCTTACGAAGAAATATTATAATAATGTACCTCCTTATGAGAGAATGGGCTTGAAGATTGAAGAAGGATTACCTATTCCAGAAACTTTTTTTCCAAATGTAGGCTAAAATTGTGAAAAATTTTTTTGGTAACGAAGAAGAATTTGAGCCTGGAAAAAAATTTTATAATATTCCGAAAAATATGACTGCATACGCAGTTATCAAAGATAGGCCAAAATCTTTTGAACTTATCGAAGTAGAGGTTCCCAAAATCGGAGTTGATGAGGCTCTAGTATGTGTAAAAGCTGCTGCATTGAATTATAATACTATCTGGACAATTGACGGCAGCCCTATATCAACTTTTGATTTTCTAAAAAGATTGAGAACTGTTTCAAACACAGAAGAAGATCACAACAGAAATTTTCATATCCCAGGAAGTGATGCTTCGGGTTTTATTGTAAAGCTGGGAAATAAGGACACTAAATGGACAATTGGATCTGAAGTGGTTATCAATTGTAACTGGCATAGAAATGATGATCCAAACATCTATTCAGACTCTCTTCACTCTAAAGAGCAAAAAATATGGGGTTATGAAACAAATTTTGGAAGCTTGGCTCCTTTCACAGTTGTTAAAATCCACCAACTAATGAAAAAACCATCTCATTTGTCTTGGTTTGAGGCTGCATCTTACTGCTTAGTTTTAAGCACAGCATATAGGATGTTGGTATCTAAAAACGGGGCTCAAATAAAAGCTGGAGATAGCGTCTTAGTTTGGGGTGGAACAGGAGGCTTGGGTCTATCCGCAATCCAGCTAATTAACTTATCGGGTGCTAAACCCATGCCTGTTGTATCTAGCACTGAGAAAAGTGATTTTTTAGAAGGAATAGGAGAGAAAAATTATATTGATAGAAAAAAAGAAAAATTGCAGTTCTTTATAAATGAAAAACATAATATGGTAGAGTGGAAGCGATTAGAAAACTTGCTAGTCAAACGTTTTGGGAATAAACCTAATGTTGTTTTTGAGCATCCAGGTAGAGAGACCATGGCTGCCTCCATTTTTGCTCTTGAAAAAGGCGGGAGTGTAGTGACATGTGCGGCAACAACAGGTTACGATATTGAATATGATAATAGGTTCTTATGGATGGAGTCAAAATCAATTATTGGCTGTCACTTTGCTAATCCAATGGAAAGTTTTCTATCTAATCAGTTGATGATAGACAAAAAAGTGTCTCCTTTTGTCTCTTCAGTGTTTGATTTTGAGAATGTACCGGAAGCCGTTTTAAAGTTTAGGTTAAATGAGGGCTTAGGTAAAATAGTGATAGGAGTAACCGCAAGCACTAATAGTGATAATATAAAATCTGAATATAATTTATTCAAAAAGGTAAGTATTAATGAGTAATTATTATACCAAAAGTGAACTCATTAACTTTGGTTTTAGTAATATTGGGAGTGATGTAAAAGTCTCAAGAAACTCTAGTCTTTACTCTGTTTCAGGTTCAATAGGTTCGGGTACTAGGATAGATGACTTTGTGATTTTGAAAGGTGAATTTGTGATAGGACGTAAGGTTCATATATGCAGCCACTCTAGTTTAAGTGCTGTCGCAGGTAGAATAACAATAGGAGACTTAACAGGAGTAGGGGTTTCTAACATTTTTTACACAGGTTCAGACGATATGCTACAAAGTGGTCTTTGTGGACCATTAGTTGATAAGAAATATACCAGGGTTAAGACTGGTGACATTTTTATTGATAAAGCTGTCGCCCTTGGTGGTAGAGTTACTGTTATGCCTGATAGTTCTGTGGGTTGTTTTACCGCCGTAGGGATTGGAGCACTTGTAACTGGTAAGCTTGAAAGTTTTAGTGTCTACGCAACAATAGCTGGACGCTTAAAAAAAGTTGGTAAAAGAGACTCGCAAACACTACTCAGTTTTGCAAAAGAGAGCCTTGGTTAAAACTCTATTGTCAGATAGCAAAAGGATTTTAATTTAACTCAATAAAAACCATTTGTTTTATGAAAGCAAATGAATTAAACCTTAGAAATTAGGCTAGTTATTTATTTGGAGAAAGTGAAATGGAAAAAGATAAGCTCATAAAATTGTTTTCAGAAGCCTTGGGGGTATCGGAAACAAATATTTCTCTTGAAACTTCAACAGAAAACCTTCCTGAGTGGGACTCGCTCGGGTTTTTGACTTTTTTATCCGCCTTGGATGATGTGACTTCCGGCAAATCCGCGGACATACCACAGTTGACAGAGGTATCAACCCTTAAAGAGGTTTACGATATTCTCAATAACAATAACCTTTAATAATGTTAAAGGCTTGCTTTGGTAGTTTTGACCTGTTGGAAATCAAATCGCAACTTGGAGAGACCGTTGTGTTGCCAGAGCACCTGTTTGGAGATACAACGGGCAGATTATCTGAAAAGACTGGAATTCCAAAACTGAACAGATCAAAAAAAACAGCTTTCGAGTTGGCTTTGGAAGCTGGAAAAAAAAGTACCTTGCTACCTCAAGTAAGAGATAAGATAGGAGGAGTGATTTTCGTTACTCAATCCGCTTCTAACTACCTGCCAAATCATGCTTCAGAAATACAAAGCGCACTAAGCATAAATCAAAACTCAATATGTTTCGATATTAATCAAGGATGCTCCGGTTTTGTGCAGGCTTTATTTTTAGCGATTAAACTATTACAAAATTGCGAATACTTAGTGATTATTTGTGCAGATACTTATTCACATCACTTATCTGAAGATGATAGGTCTACGCAATCTCTTTTTAGTGATGGAGCAACGTTTACAATTTTGAGCTCAAACCCTAGATGGTGTTTAAAAAGCTTTTCTCACCTAACTGATGGCTCTGGGTCAAATTTTCTTTATAAAGAGATTAACGAAGACAAAAAATTAGTCATGAACGGACCAGCTGTTTTTTTATGGACTCGGCGTGTTTTGGGACAGCAAATTCTTGAGATGCTGGAGAAAGCTGACATAAAAAAAGACGATGTGAATAATTTTTTTCTTCACCAAGCTAGTAAATTTGTTTTAGATAATGTTCAAAAGGGGTTGTCTGTTTCTGCTGAAAAAATTCCCACTTCGTTACACTTGACAGGCAATCTTGTTTCTTCCTCAATTCCTTATCTGATTGAGAATAATTTTGAGAATTTCAAAAATGGCAAATTAAATGTATTGTCCGGTTTTGGAGTTGGTCTTTCCTGTTCCTCCCTAGTGATAGAAAGTATGTAAAGTTACATATGGTTTTTTTGTCTAGATTTTTTGGAAAAATTTTAAATTGAATATTTACTAAAATTTAAACTAACAAAGCACATCATCGCATAAATATTCATTATACTATTAACGAAGATTAATCTATTCTAAGAAAAAAAGGGTATTTTTTGAGCATGAATAATAATCGTATTTTGATTACTGGAAGTGCAGGTTTTATAGGGTTTCATTTGTCTAAGCTTTTGCTTGAAAAGGGCTGGGAGGTAATAGGTGTAGATGGCTTAACAGAGTATTATGACTTGAATTTAAAAAAAAAACGGCAAGATATTTTAAAAGAATTTGACAAATTTATTGCAAAGAACTTTTTAATAGAGGAAGAAAAAAAATTAGATGATCTTTGTAATGAATACTCACCAAAAGTTATCATACATTTAGCTGCACAGGCAGGAGTAAGATATTCTTATCAAAATCCAAGGGCATATGTTGATGCGAATATTATAGGTTCATTTAATGTCTTAGAAGCTGCAAAAAATAATAGTGTTAAGCACCTTTTATTAGCATCCACATCTTCAGTTTATGGATCAAGCGAAAAAATGCCTTTTACAGAAAAGCAAAAATGCGACTCACAAATGTCATTTTATGCGTCCACAAAAAAAGCTATGGAAGCAATGTCTCATTCTCATTCCCATACCTTCGGAACACCTGTGACCGTTTTTCGTTTTTTCACTGTATATGGCCCTTGGGGAAGGCCTGATATGGCGTTATTCAAATTCGCTGACGCAATTTTGGAGAACAAGCCTATAGAAATTTTTAATTATGGAAACATGAGAAGAGACTTTACTTATGTAGAGGATCTTGTGATGGCGGTAGCTCTTTTGATT